>NZ_JBFTNR010000105.1:0-7929 GCF_056665995.1 Stenotrophomonas sp. 05L44_2 | reverse complement strand
CGCTCAAATGCCTGCTCGCCGCCATCCTCGGGCTGTATGTCTCGCTGCGCATCGGCCTGACCCGCCCGTTCTGGGTGATCGGCACTGTCTACCTGGTGTCGCAGCCGATGTCCGGCGCGACACTCAGCCGTGGCCTGTTCCGGCTGCTGGGAACGGTCGGCGGTGCGGTTGCTACGGTGCTGCTGGTGCCGCGGTTCGCCAACGCGCCGATGGTGTTGGGCGTGGTACTGGCCGCCTGGATGGGCCTGTGCCTGTATTTGGCCATGCTCGACCGCACACCGCGTGCGTACGCCTTCCTGCTGGCCGGGTACACCACCAGCCTGATTGGTTTCCCGGCGGTGATGGTGCCCGATGACGTCTTCACCATCGCCATCACCCGCGTGCAGGAAATCTCCATCGGCATTCTTGCGGCGACGCTGGTCCATGGCCTGCTGTGGCCACGCCGGGTCTCGCCGCGTGTGCACGCGCGCGTCGCATCGATCCTCGCCGATGCGGAGCGCTGGACGCGGGACATGCGCGCTGGCGCAAACGAAACGGTACTGGCTGCGGATCGCTCCAAGGTAGCCGCGGACCTCCTCGACCTGCACACGCTGTCCATCCACCTGCCGTTCGACAGTGTGCACGGCGTCGCCCAGGTGCAGATCCTGCGCGCACTGCATGACCGGATGCTCGATGTGCTGATGCTGTCCAGCGCCGTGGACGAATCACTGGCCCAGTTGCGCGCGCAGCCCGCTGGCACGGCGCACACCACTTGGCAGGAATTGATGCGTGCAGATCTCTGCGCAGGTCAGGCCGAACTCGATGCTGCGCATCACGACTGCCGGCTGCTGGAAGAGCAGCTGCACGCCGCCCGCCCGGCCTGGCGCCTGCATGTGCCCGCGCACCTTGCCAGGAAGGCGAGCGGTCATGTGCTGCATCGTGACCACCGGATCGCCCTGCGCAGCGCCTTGGGTGCCTTCGTTGGCATCGTACTGGCCTGCGCGCTGTGGATCATTACCGCGTGGTCCGATGGTGCAACCGCCGTCTCCATCATCGGCACGGCCTGCGTGTTGTTCGGGACCACCGAGGCACCTGCCGGGCATGTCATGCGCTATCTGATCGGGTCGACCATCGGCGTGGTCATCGGGCTGTTCTACGCGCTGTTGATCTTTCCGGGTCTGTCCGATTTCGTCGGCCTGGCCATGGCACTGGCGCCGGCACTGCTGGTGTGTGGCTCGTTCCTCGCCCGCCCGCCGTTCATCATGGGCGCATTGGGGGTAGTGCTCACCTTCCCCCTCATCGCCGGGTTGGGCGCCACCAATGCCACCCACATCGCGGGCGCGCTCAACAGCAGCGTCGCGCTGTTCGTGGGTACGGCGGCGGCGCTGTGCAGCATGTCGCTGTTGCAGACGCTGGACAGCAATCGCAGCCGCGCGCGCCTGCAGGATGTGATCCGACGGGACATCGCACGCCGCGCCGCCGGGCAGGTGCGAAATGCCAGCGACTGGACAAGCCGCATGGTGGATCGGCTTGCGCTGCTTGCCCCTCGCCTGCGCGGCCATCCGGATGCAGCCCCCACGTTGCGGACGCTGTTTGCGGACATGCGCGCGGCCAGTGCCGTGGCCGAACTTCGCGTAATTGGCGGGGCGTTGAATGATCGCCGCAGCCACGACTGCCTGGCCCAGTTGCTGCACAGCGCGTCGGCCCACTTCCGTATCCGTACCTCCACATGCCGCACAGTGGATACGCCGGTGCTGGAATCACTCGAGCGCACACGCGAGGTGATCATCGCTGGCAGCAACGGCGCATCCAAGCCTGTTCTTGCGCTGCTTTGCGGCCTGCGCCGTGACCTGATCGCTCCGTTGATCGTACATGGGGACTGAGTCGATGTTTTCCGATATCTCCATTGACGGCGTCTTCGTTCC
The DNA here is from genome assembly GCF_056665995.1 of Stenotrophomonas sp. 05L44_2. NCBI lineage: Bacteria > Pseudomonadati > Pseudomonadota > Gammaproteobacteria > Lysobacterales > Lysobacteraceae > Stenotrophomonas > Stenotrophomonas sp. 05L44_2. Next base: position 6,025 of record NZ_JBFTNR010000105.1, on the reverse strand, counting down.
CGGGCTGCTGGCGGTGGCACTCATCGCGCTGGCGCTGTCGATGATGGCCTCGCGGTTATTGGCAAGCCTCGGCCTGTACCGACTGTTCGCCTATCGCCCGCTGGTGGGCCTTTCGCTGTTCGTGATCCTGGCGGAGCTGCTGATCCAGCTCGCGCCCCTGCTTGAGAACCTGAAATGAAGCACCTGTTGAGTGTCATTGGCCGCTGGAGCGCAACGCTCTGCCTCTTCGTCGTTGCCGTCATCGCGGCCCTGTCCCTGTGGAACCGCTACGAAGCGCAGCCGTGGACGCGCGACGGCCGCGTACGGGCGGACGTGATCCGCGTGGCGTCGGACATGGGCGGGCTGGTCACCCAGGTGCTGGTGCAGGACAACCAGCGGGTGAAAGCCGGGCAGCTGCTGCTGGTGCTGGACCAGCCGCGCTACGCCGCCGCGCTGGACAAGGCCGATGCCGCGGTGAACAGCGCGCAGGCCACGCTTGCCCTTGCCCGCCGTGAATCGAAGCGGGACATCGCGCTGGGCAACCTGGTGGCTTCGGAAACGCGGGAGCGCAATGCCGCCAAGGTCGATACCGAAGTGGCCGGCCTTGCACAGGCCCGAGCGGAGCGGCGGGTGGCGCTGCTGAACGTGCAGCGCACCGAAGTGCGCGCCAGCGCCGATGGCATCGTCACCAACCTCGACCTGCACCCGGGCGACTTCCTGCAGCCGGGTGCCCAGGCGCTGGCRCTGATCGACGGCGCCAGCCTCCGGGTCGAAGGCTATTTCGAAGAAACCAAGCTCAACTGCATCAACGAAGGCGATGCCGCTGTCGCCCGCCTGATGGGCGATGGCCGCGACGTGCATGGGCATGTGGAGAGCATCGCCGCCGGCATTGCCGACGATCAGCGCGCGAGCACCCACAACCTGCTGCCATCGGTTGCGTCAACGTATACCTGGGTGCGGCTGGCGCAGCGGATACCGGTGCGCATCCACTTGGACGACGTGGCACCGGATACGCGCCTGATCGTCGGCAGGACCGCCAGCGTGACCATCACGCCGCGCGCGCAGGGAGCCTGCAAGTGATCGGCACGGCATCACGCGTGGGCGTGCTCGCCTGTGCGCTGTCGCTGGCCGGCTGCGTGTCCGGCCCGGACTACACGCTGCCGGCCAATGCGGTTGCCGCCGCCCCGGCAGCCCGCCGCGCATTCGTATCGAGCCACCAGGCGGCCTACGCACAGGCGGAGCTGCCGGACCGCTGGTGGCAGCTGTACGATGATCCACGACTCGATGCTTACGTCAGCGAAGCACTGCGAGCCAACACCGATCTGCGCGCGGCTGATGCCAACCTGCGCCGCGCCACGGCGATGGTGCTGCAGTACCAGGCCGAGGGCTCGGTAAGCACCGACGCAGATGCATCGGCCACGCTGGCCCATGCCGGGGGATATACCTCACCCACCTCGCCACCGCAGGTGTATGCGCTCGGCATCCACCTGTCCTACCCACTGGATCTGGCAGGTGGCATCCGCCGCGGTATCGAAGCTGGCAGCGCCGATGCAGAGGCTGTCGCTGCAGCACGTGACCAGGTGCGGGTGGTGGTCGCCGCCGCTGTCACCCGCGCTTATGTCGGCATCTGTTCGACCAACCTCACCCTGGCGGCGACGCAGCGGGTGCTCGCTACGCAGCGCGCTACGTTGGACGCCACCACGCGCTTGGCGGCCGGCGGACGCGGAACCGAGTTCGACGTCAGCCGGGCACGCGCGGCGGCCAACCGCAGTGCGGCGGCGGTGCCGCATCTGGTTGCCGAACGGCAGGCGGCCCTGTTCGCGCTGGCGGCGCTGATGGGACGCGTACCGGCCGACTATCCGCAGGACGTCGCCAACTGCCAACAACCGCCGCGCCTGCAGCAACCGGTTCCGGTCGGCGACGGTGGCCAGCTGATCCAGCGCCGCCCGGATGTCCGCGCGGCCGAGCGCAGCCTGGCGGCCGCCACCGCGATGATCGGCGTGGAAACGGCAGCCCTGTACCCACAGGTGAGCATCGGCGCGTCCGCCGGCACGGCAGGTTCATTCAAGCAGCTGCTGAGCAGCGACAGCCTCGGCGCGTCCTTCGGGCCGCTGCTGTCGTGGCGCTGGCCGAACCGCCGCGCAACCCGGGCGCGGATCGATGCGGCCGGCGCCAACGCCGATGCCAGGCTGGCATCGTTCGATGGCGTGGTGCTGGACGCGCTGCGGCAGACAGAAACCGCGCTGTCGGCCTACGCACAGGAGATCGATCGCGAGCACAGCCTTGCCCTCGCCCGCGACGACGCGGCACATGCGAGCGACCAGGCCGGGCAGTTGTACCGGTTCGGCAGGATCGACTTCATCGACGTGCTGTCTGCCGAGGCTGCGCTGGCCGATGCAGAGTCTGCCCTGGCAGCATCGCGCGCGCAGCTGGGGGACCGTCAGGTGGATCTGTTCCTGGCGCTGGGTGGGGGCTGGGCGGCGGCAGGCACAACGCCCGACGCGCTTGATCGCTGAACCGCGCTCAATCGTGAGCGGCTGGCCTGTGAAACCAGCCGCTCCCGCACTGCCATCGATGTTGCGGCCCTGGGCTTACTTCGGCATCAGCACCGAATCGACCACATGCACCACGCCATTGGACTGCCTCACGTCGGCGGTGGTCACCGCAGACTTGCCGCCTTTGGCGTCGACCACCCAGACCTTGCCATCCTGCAGCTTCACCGTCAGCGCTTCACCCTGCACCGTTTTCAGCGTGCTGCTGCCACCGTGGCTGCGCGCTGCTGCGGTCAGCTGGGTGGAGGTGTAGGTGCCCGGCACCACGTGATAGGTCAGGACCTGGGTCAGCTTGGCCTTGTTTTCAGGCTTCAGCAGCGTTTCCACGGTGCCTGCGGGCAGCTTGGCGAAAGCCTGGTTGTCGGGAGCAAATACGGTGAAAGGACCCTTGCCGCTGAGCGTGTCGACAAGCCCGGCCGCCTTCACGGCAGTCACCAAGGTGCTCAGGTTCTGGGCGGTGGAGGCGTTTTCGACAATGGTCTTGTTCGCGTACATCGGCACGCCACCCACCATCGGGTTGTCGGCGGCAAAGGCGGCCGGGGCAGTTGCGCAGGCAACCGCGACGGTGGCGGCAAGGGTCAGGCGCTGGATCTGGGTACGCATGTTCGTGTCCTCGTTGATAGCCCAACCGGGCTGGGAAATGCGCAGCGTTCGCTGCCGTCACTGCACCACCTTGCAGCCATGCGGGAATGCAGGGCGTCCGTAGCAGCAGGGAAGAAGCGTTGCGTGCATGAGGGCATACGCCGCAAGCCGATGGCCGGATGCATCGCCTGGCGCCGGGGCAGTGAACGGTTCAACAAGGTGCGTGCCGCGTCGTGAGGATGTTCACGGGATCGTGATGCGCTGAAGAGCGGAGAGTTGCCGCGATCGGCTGTCCAAGCAGAGGGGCGGTGCTTCAGCTTTCGCCGCTGGCCCTGAGCTGGGCACTCAACAGACGTGTCAGGGTCCTGCGTGCCAACCAGCCCTGCAGTTGCTTGGCCTTGATGGTCTTGGCCATGAGGCAGGGCGCGCCTTCCACGGTGTGGTCGATGTGGTAGCAGCGCGAGGCGCCACAGAGCTCGGCCTGGCTGGCGGTCACGATGACGACGGACACCTCCAGGCTGGTGAAGGCGATATCCGCCTTGATGTCCGGGTTCTCAGTGCCGGCACGGTCGATGAGCGTGCGGAAGCGGCCCAGGTCGCGTTCTCCGCCGCTGCTGAGCGGCCCCACGTTGGTGGCGCGCCGGATGTCCTCCTCCTCTCCGGGGACAGCGTTGTTCCAATGTTCAGTGCGCTCGGGAATGACTGCGCGGACGACCTTGCCGCCCGGCTCGATCAGATCGATGACCACATCCAGCAGATACACCGGCTCCAACCCAAGGTTGGTCACAAAACAGTGCGCATCCAGATGCTTGCCCGCACCGGAGGTGATCAGAATGGATGGCCGTTGCTGGCGGCGGTAGCTGCGCAGGAACACGCTCAGATAGACCACCCAGATCAGCGCCGTTACGCAGGTCATGGCGGCGGTGATCAGAGGTGCAAGGTGAAGCAGATTCTGGAGCATTCCCGATGGTGTCTCACGCAGCTTCGCTGGAGAGAACATCATCGCGATTGCATCGCTCGCGGGCCGTGAAGCCATGCTCGTGGCGAAGACGGCACCTCTGCGCGGTTGCCCGCTGGCGTCGGTGCCCGGCTTGGTCGACGCGTCCAACAGTCGTCGTCAGCGGGCAGAAGGAGCTGACTGGCCCGGCTGCGCACTGCAGCGGCCGAGCAAAGGCTCGGCGCCGCAATGCGGTACTCGATCAGTTGGCCAGAGCGAAATCCAACCCCGCGCACACCGCCGCCACCTGGGCGTCGTTGCATTCCTGCGGGTTGGTGCGCGGGCTGTCCGGGTACACCTCGGTGGTGGTGGCATACAGCGCATCGGTGAAGCCGGCACATGCACCAATGGAACGCGACTCGCCCCACACCACGCCCAACGACTGCAGCGGCATGCCCACCAGATTGCCTTCGGCATCGGCCGGGGCAATGTGGGTGATCGGGGCCACCGCGGCGATCAGCGCCTTCTGGAATTCGTGCTGCGGGTCTTCGCTGTTGCCGATCACATAGAAGCCATCGGGAATGGTGTCGCGCTCGAACGGCTTGCCGTCGCGGGCGCAGCGGGCCGGGTCGAACTCGTGCAGATCGCTGTCGGTGGTCTCGTGCAGGTCCAGGTGGACCCGGATGTTGGCCTTGCGTTCGGCCACCCAGCGCATCAGCGAGGCGGCTTCCTCGATCAGGCCGCCGTCACGGAAGCTGCGGTTGGGATCGATGGCGATGGGGTTCCAGCGCTGGATGCGCTCATAGCCCCACGGGCTCACGCACGGGGCCACGATCAGGTTGAAGCGGCCCAGGTAACGCTCGGCGTGCTGCTCCAGGAACTGCAGGGCGCCATGCACGCCGCTGGTTTCGTAGCCATGCACGCCGCCGGTGACCAGCGCGGTCGGCAGGGCCGGGTTCCAGTCGTGGTTCACCACCGCAAACAGAGGGTAGTGGTCCGGGGCGTAGTCCAATTGGCCGTACTGCACCACGTCGAAGCGCTCGTCCAGCCGTTCCAGCGCGGTCACCACGTCTTCGTGGTAGCTGCGCTGTCGCTGCTGGCGGGCCCGCCACTGCGCGCGTTCGGCGTCGCCCCAGGGCTGTCCGGGGGTGCCGATCGGGTAGAACTGCGCAACGGTCATCTCAAGCTCCAGAAGTCGGGGTGCGGTGGTACAGCCGACCATTTTAAGCCTTGTGGCCCGATCGGTGCTGCCCCTCGCCCCCGCCTTCATACGGCCGGCCTCATCTGGTTGTAAAATCAACGGTTTTTGGCCCCCACCCCCTTGATGGCGAACGCAGCGCAGCCGGTCGTGGATGGACCGGACTTCCTCCGTCTGCTCGCCCGTCTCAGCGACGGCGCGATGCCGGCCTCCAGTCCCGCCCTGACCGATCGCCTCGGCCAGTGGGTGGACTGGAGCCGTGCCGTGGCCCTTGCCGGGGCGCTGGATGGCCGCCTGGCTGAACCGGCCGAGGCCGCCGAAGCGCTGGATGATCTGCTGGCCGATTGCGCCCAGGCCGAAGCGAGCCTGTTGGCTTCGCTGAGCGAGGATGCCGAGGCCGAGCGCCTGCTGGACCTGGCCGAGGCCGCCGCCGCGCCGAACTTCGCTTCGTTGCGGCAGCGCTACCGGGTGCTGCAGCAGGCCATCCAGACCGCTACCGGCCGCCTGCGCGGCCGCCTGCGCGACCAGCTGGTGCAGGCGTCACCGGAGCTGGCGCGGCTGGCCGAGGTCGATGCGGTGATGGAGCAGACCTTGAGCCCGCGCGAGCACAGCCTGCTCGCCACCGCCCCGGCGGTGCTGGGTGCCCGATTCGAACGCGTGCACGGCCAGCCCGGCTGGCGCGCGTCCTTCCGCCACGACATGCGCACGCTGCTGCTCGCCGAGCTGCAACTGCGCTTCCACCCGATCCAGGGGCTGCTTGCCGCCCTGCGCTCACAC
>NZ_JBFTNR010000104.1:0-11685 GCF_056665995.1 Stenotrophomonas sp. 05L44_2 | reverse complement strand
CGCAGGACCCGCGTGCGCCGCACCTGCTTGGACAGCTCAAGCGGACCTATGCGCTGCGGCTCGAACTGACCCGGCAGGCGGCCCAGGCCGCCTCCGGTCTGACAACCTGAGGAGACCCCCCGATGCGAACCCTTTTCCCTCTCTGCGCGGCCCTGCTGCTGGTGCCCGCCATGGCGCTGGCCGATACACGCGTCGATGAACGCCACAATGTTGCTGCAGGCGGCCGCATTGAACTGAGCAACGTCGCTGGCAAGGTGACTGTACGCGGCTGGGACCGCAATGACGTGCAGCTCACCGGCACGCTCAGCGACGGCCTGCAGCTGCGCCAGGAAAAGAGTGCCAACCGGGTGCGCTGGGAAATCGAGTATCCGCGACGCGGCAACAATGGCGGCGCCACCTTGACCCTCAACGTGCCCCGCTCGGTGGAGCTGCTGCTGAGCACGGTCAGTGCCGACCAGGACATCAGTGGCGTGGACGTGCGGCGGCTGCAGGCAGATACCGTCAGCGGCAACCTTGCCGCCGCCGGTCGTAGTGGCGACAGCGTGCTCAATACGGTCAGCGGCAATGTCACTGCGCGGTTGCAGACCCCGCGGCTGGACGTCAACACGGTCAGCGGCCGGATCGAGGCTGGCGGGGGCGTTTCCGGGGAGATCGGGGCGCAGACGGTGTCTGGCCGGGTAGGCGTCGATGCCGGTCGCATCCAGCGCCTGGTGGTGGAGACGGTATCCGGAGGCATCGACCTGTCGGCGACCGCCTTGGCACCAGGCGGGCGCATCAACGTCGAGTCGGTCAGTGCCTCGGTCAGCCTGCGCCTGCCGCGCACGGTGTCGGCGCAGCTGTCAGTGAACAGCTTCAGCGGGTCGATCAACAGCGACGCCGGCAAGGTGGAGCGGCCGCGCTATGGGCCGGGCAGCAGCCTGGATGCGCGGCTGGGCAGCGGCGACGGCGATATCCGCGTGCAGTCGCACTCGGGTAGTGTGCAGGTGCGCCTGGACCGCTGAGCGCGGCCCGGCAGGCCGCGGCGGCAGCGCCGCCGCGGTCGGGGGAGGGTCAGCTGGCTTTCTTCAGCGCCCAGGTGGTACCGAGAACTTCAATCTTGCCACCGCTCTTGCGGAACGCGGCCAGGTCGGAGGCGATCGAGTCGCTGTTGACCACGGTGCTGGCGGATGCGCCCTTGCGTTCGCTGCGGATGCTGTTGCTGGCCTTCGCGGGGGTCTTTGCCTTGCGGGGCATGGTTGCTCCTGTCAGGTGGAAGGGGAGGAAAGCGCGCAGGATTCAGCCTGGCGCAGGTAGTCCTGCCGCTCGCGGCGGCAGTCGTCGCCGCCCATCGAAAACTGGCGGCAGATCGCCGGGCGCTGCGAATAGATCGTGCAGCGCAGGTGATACGGATCGATCGCCGCGCACCAGCCTTCCTCGTTGCGCGCCATCACGGCACGGCCGTGAGCGTCGCGCGACAGGAACTGGCCGGGCACGTGGTCGCCGGGCTGCAGCAGGACCGGCAACCGGCAACAGACCGCGTCACAACGGCGGCAGTCGATGGGTGCTGGTTCAGCGTCAGGTTGTACGGCCACAGGGGCCTGGCGGGTGCCCAAAGCGGGTCTCGATGGCGGCTCGGGTAATACGCGGACCATGATCGAGCCAGAGGGCATGGTCGCCAGACCCGCTGGGCGGGTCAGGCTGCACCATGGGTACACACACCGGCGAGGCCAGCGGAAGGTGCAGCGGTTTTCTAGCCGGCCAAGGGTAGCTCAGACCGCGTAACGTTTTGTTAATCCCGGCTGGCTGCCGCCAGCGCGAGGCCCTGGACGACCCCCAGCGAGGGCTCGCCGTGCACCATCCGGGCGCCCGGGAACGCCTCGGCAGCGGCCTGCCGCAGGTAGCCGGCGCGGGACATGCCGCCGGTCAGGAACACCGCGTCAGGGTCGCCGCCGATGTCGCTGCGGACCTGGGCCAGCAGTTCGCGGATCTGGCTCAGGTAGCCATGGGCGGCGGCGGCCAGGCCGTCGGCGCTGTTGTCCACGTGCAGGTCGCGGGCGATGTAATCCAGCGTGCTGCGGTGTTCGCTGGCACCGCTGAGGGCGATCTTGGCGCGCTCGACATCGCGGTACAGGCGGGCGGTGTTGCCGGTGTCCTGCAGCGCCTGCAGGCGCGCGCCCCACGGCGCGTCGACGTTGTCGTAGTTGTGCTGGCGGAACTCGCGCTGGCGGGTCATGTCCTGCACGGTGGCCGCTTCCACGTAGTGGTGGGTGGGCACGCGGGTGATGCCGCGGCCGAACAGCGGCATGTAGCCGGAAAGGCTCAGGGCCAGGTCGATATCGGTGCCGCCGCGGGCAATACCCCAGGCACGGTGGATGCGCGGGGCCTGGCTGCCGCCCACTTCGGCGTGGGCGATATCGGTGGTGCCGCCGCCGATATCGACGATCACCGCCTGATGGCGATCGCGGCTTTCAGCGTGGTAATGCATTGCTGCGGCGGCAGGCTCTTCGAGGAAATCGATGTGGTCGAAACCAGCCTGGCCGGCTGCTTCGCGCAGGATGTCCAGGGCCTGGTCGTTGCCGGCCTCGCCGATCGAGCTGCGGAACTGCACCGGGCGGCCGAGCAGGGCGCTGCGCAGCGGCTGGCCGAGCTGGGCGCTGGCGGTCAAGCGGATGTGTTCGAGGATGTGCGCGGCAATGCCGGTGATGGTCTGCCGCGCGCGTGGGTGCAGGTTGTAGCCGAGCATGGACTTCGGGCTCTGCACGAGGTTGCCTTCGTGCTCCTCGAAATACGCTTCCAGCGCGTCGTCGCCATAGACGGCGTTCTGCAGCAGGTCGCTGGCGCTGCGTTCCTTTCCGGCGCGAGCCTCCATCCATTCCCGGCGCAGGGCGCGCAGTGCCTCGCGGCGCAGGGCCTGTGGCGTGCGCTCCTGGCCAGCGGCGCGGGCTGCACGGGCGGCGCTGTCGATCAGCTGCTGCAGTTCGTGTTCCTGCCCGGCGTCGAGCTGAAAATCGTCCGGGTCGGGCACCACGCCGGGGAAGTACACGCTGGTGCGGAACTGCTCGGCCTCGCCGAAGCGGATCGGCAGCAGCTTCCCATCACGCACGATGGCGGCGGCGGAGTTGCTGGTACCGAAGTCGATGCCGAGGCGCATGGGGAGGTCCGGGGACGATCAGGGGCCGCGCACTCTGCTGGAGTTTGCCGCGCGCTGCAAGTTCCGGTGCCTGCCTCGGGCGGGGTGGGGCGAGGTCCGGTCCGGACCGACGTCGGAAAATGAACGAAAAGGCAGGGCGGTTACAATGGCCGCTGTTGATTCATTTTGAGGTACTTGCAATGTCTTCTGTTCCCGCCTGCCCGCAGTGCACCCTGGAAAACACCTATGCCGATGGCGCGCTGTGGATCTGCGCCGACTGCGGCTTCGAGTGGACGGCCGAAGAAGGTACCGGTTCGACCCTGGTCGTGCGTGACAGCAACGGCAATACCCTGCAGACCGGCGACACCGTCACCGTGATCAAGGACCTGAAGGTCAAGGGCTCCTCAATCCCGCTCAAGCAGGGCACCGTGATCCGCAACATCCGCCTGGTCGAAGACGATGCCGAGCACATCGAGGGCAACTCGGACAAGATCAAGGGCCTTGTGCTGAAGACCTGCTTCCTCAAGAAGGCCTGATCGCGCCTCAGCGCTTGGCCTGCTGCGCCCGCCAGCGGGCCAGGCTGTCCAGCTTGGCCTGGTAGCGTGCCTGCTGCGTTGATCCGCCCAGTTCCTGCGCCCGCAGCAGTTCGCGGTCCGCACGCTGCAGCCGGCCCGTCAGGAAATACACCCGCGCCAGGCCGAAGTGGAACTGGTGCGCGGTGTCGTACAGGCGCACCGCCCGCCGGTAGTACGTGATCGCCTTGTCCAGGTCGCCAGCGCGTTCGGCCTGGGCACCCTGCATGTACTGCGCGAACGGGTCCTCGCGCTGCACCGACTGCAGCTTCTTCTGCATGGCTTCCGCCTGCGCCGTCATGCCCAGCTTGCGATAGAGCGCACTGGCGTTGTTCAGCGCTGCACTCTGGCGTCCGTCCAGGCGCAACGCCGTGTCCAGCGCCGTGCGGGCCGCCTGGTCATCGCCCAGGCGGTTGTCGAGCACGCCGATGTTGTTCCATGTCGAGGCGAACTCCGGGTCCTGCCCCAGCGCGGCATCGAAGAAGGCACGTGCTCCGCTCAGGTCGCCATCGGCCAGCTGCTCCGCGCCCCGGTTGTTGTAGTAGTGCGCCAGCGCCCGTTCACGGCCAATCGGTTGCGGCCCGTGGCGGTCGTACAGCACGTTGCGGTCCAGGTCGACCGTACCGTAGCGGCCACCGACATCCACGCCGGCGTTGACGTGCCCGACGTTGTAGACCACGCCCTGGTCCTGGTCCTGGTACCACGACACCACCTGGCCGACTTCCTGCACCCGCGCCTGGATACCGGCCTCACGGGCGAGGGTGACGAACAGCAGGGTGAAGGCGAGGCAGTTGGCGCGCTGGTGCTGCCAGATCTCGCTGACGGTGTAGGTCGCATCGGCGTCGTACTGCAGGTCCAGGCCGTGCTGGCTGAAGATCATCTCCACCAGCGCCTGCAGGCGCTGGTCGCGCGAGTAGCTGCGGCTGATCACCTGCTTCTGCAGCATCTCGCGCATCGCCGGCGGGATCGCGAGCACCTGTTCGGGTGTCGGCACGCTGGCGGCGGTGACCTTTACGGTGGAGATGGTCGGGATGGCGGGCGCAGCGGCTGGAGCATCCTGCGCGGACAGGGCTGGCGCGCCGAGCGCGAGCAGTGGAAGGAGAAAGCATCGGGCGGCAAGACGGCGCATGACGGTTTCCGGCAGCGGCGGGCGCTCCCGCCTGCGGCCAGTGTAGACCCGCGCGTGGCGGTCCGCATCCACCGGCGGTCAGCGCTGCGCTTCGTCCACAGCCGGTGTGGACCAGCACGCGACAAACCTGTGGACAACTGCCCTGCGCCCTTGCCCGGCACGGGATGTGAGTGGCTGGTGAAAAAACAGCCAGCTTGCCCGGCGGTGCCAAGGGCGGGATCATCCCTGCATGGACTTCGCCCCGCTGACTCTCGCTCCCGCGCATTGGCAGGCACTGCAGGATGCCTATGCGACGCCACCGCGCGCCTACCACCACTTCGGCCATGTGCGCGCGGTGCTGCAGCATTGCCAGGAGGTGGCTGCAGGTCCGGGCTGGCAGCAGCTGGCCGAGGTTTATCTGGCAGTGCTGTACCACGATGCGATCTACCAGGCCGGCCGCAAGGACAACGAGGCCAGGTCGGCCGCGCTGGCCCTGCAGGCGATCGCGGACTGGCCCGAGCTGGCATCGGTCGATGCCGGCCGGGTCGAGCAGTTGATCCTGCTCACCGCCCGCCATGGCGAGCTGGGCCCGGCCGATGTCGATGCCGAAGCGGCGCTGTTCCTCGACTGCGACATGGCGATCCTGGCGGCACCCGAGGAGGTGTTTGCCGCGTATGACCGCGGCGTGGCCGAAGAGTACAAAGGCGTGGTGCCGGGCTTCCTGTACCGCGCCGGACGCCGCCGCTTCCTGCAGGGGCTGCTGCGCGCGCCGCGGATCTTCCTCAGCGACTTTTTCGACCAACAGCTTGATGCCGCCGCACGAGCCAACCTGCGCCGCCAACTGGGCGCCTGAGCGCGCCGCTACACTACCCACCTGCCATTGCGTGGTGTTGTTTGCAGCCGTGACCGTCTCCGATACTCCTGCCGATCCCCGTCCACTGCCCCCGGAAGAACCCGGTCCCAACGAGTGCTGCGGCAGTGGCTGCCCGTTGTGCGTGCTCGACCTGTATGCCGAGGAGCTGCAGCGTTACCGCAAGGCGCTGGCTGAGTGGCTGGCACGGCATCCGGACGCTGGCCCATGACGCGGGCGCGTCCGGCCGCGACGCTGGCGCTGGTGGCACTGCTGTTGTTCGTGGCGACCGCGTTGTGGACGCAGTTCGCGCGGGCCGATCTGGATTGGGTGAAGGCCACCTTGAGCCTGTACCTGCATGGGCCGTGGGGCCTGGCGCTACGCAGCGCCTACTGCCTGCTGGCACTGGCCATCGCCGTGCTCGGCATCGCGTTGTATCGGCACAGCGTGGGGCCGCGGCGCAGCGCAGCGGCACCGCTGTTGTTCTGCGTGGCTGCCGTTGGCCTGGCCACCGTCGCCATCGGTGACAGCTGGCTACCCGCGGCAACGCCGTTGCTGGCGCCGTTGATCCACGGCCTGGCCGCCAATACCGCCTTCCTGTGCGCCAGCGTCGGCATGCTGCTGCAGGCCTGGTACCTGCGCCGCGAGCCGGGCTGGCGAGGCAGTGCGGCGCTGTTGTGGGGCTGGGCCTGGCTGGCCTTCGTGCTGCTGTGGGTACACGTGCTGTGGCGCGGTGGCCCACCGCGTGGGCTGGGGCAGRAACTGGTGATCGCGGTGATCGTCGGCTGGCTGCTGTGGTTGGCGCTGGCGCTGTATCGCCGCGGGCGTGCCGCCGGCACCCGCTGAATCAACCACCTGCCCGATTGCAGGGCGCCTGTACCGGTACGTGCCGTGCACGCAGCAGCGGCGTATCGTGTGCGCATTCCAACGGGATGCGAAACGATGCGTGCAGGGCTGGGCAGGGCGATGGGACTGGTGTTGGCGCTGGCGGCGGTGCCAGCGGTGGCGTCAGTGCAGCAGGTCAGCCATGGACGTTTCGATCAGGTGCCGGTGCATGTTCCGGCCGGGGCACCGCAACGGGTGGTGATCTGGTTCCATGACGGCGCCGATGCCGATGACAGCCGCATGCCGATTGAAGCGCTGCGCGCCGATGGTGCACTGGTCGCATCGGTGGATGTGGCCCACCTGCGTGGCGTGCTCAAGCGCGAAGGCAACAGCAGCTGCGCGTTCGGCGCGGGCGATGTCGAGAATTTCTCGCGTTGGGTACAGGCGTTCCTGCATCTGCCGGGGTATCACCTGCCGTTGGTCGGCGGCAGCGGCGAGGGCGCCGAACTGGCCTATGCACTGGCAGCGCAGGCCGACACCCAGGTCTTTGCCGGCCTGCTGACCTCGGGATTCTGCCCGGCACATGTGCACGAGCGCATGGTCTGCGGTGATGGCGTGAAGCACGACCGCCTGCAGCCCAGCGAACTGAATTTCCCGTGGTTGAACGCGGCCGGCGCGTCGGGGTGTTCGACCAACAGCGCTGGCCCGTTCGTGCAGCAGGTTGCAATGGCGCGTGAATTCAAGCGCACCGCCGCTGGCGATGCGACACCGGGGCTGGTGGCCGCCGCGCGGGTGATCGGCGCACAGGCCGGGGTCGCGCTGGCACCGCCGCCGGATGCCCTGAAGGGGCTGCCGGTAGTGGAAGTGCCGGCGCAGGGCAGCGGTGACACCTTGGCGGTGTTCGTTTCCGGCGATGGCGGCTGGGCCGGCCTGGACAAGGACGTGGCCGGCGCCCTGGCCGAACATGGCGTGGCGGTGGTTGGCATCGATTCGCTGCGTTATTTCTGGAGCGAACGCACGCCGCAGGGATTCGCTGTCGATCTGCAGAAGATCATCGGCCACTACCGCCAGCAATGGCAGCGCGACAAGGTGATGCTGATCGGTTTCTCGCAGGGTGCCGACGTGCTGCCGGCCACCATCAACCAGCTTGATGCAGGCACCCGCGCCGGCCTCGAACGCATCGTGCTGCTGTCGGTGGGCAGGAATGCCGACTTTGAATTCCATGCCCGGCGCTACCCGTGCGGACGATCCATCAGGTAGCGCCGGGCCATGCCCGGCGGATCGGGGCGTCAGTTGCGCCGCGGGTCCAGCGAGATCAGCCGCGTGGCATCCAGCAGTGCAGCCGGCAGGTGCATGCCGCCGGGCGCGGCCAGGTAGCGCGGTCGCCACTGCGGATCGAACTTCGACTTGAACCTGCGCAGGCCGCTGAAGCCATAGAAGCGCTCGCCGTGTCGTGCGAGCAGGCCGGCCAGGCGGTTCCAGCGACCGGCCAGGCGGTGCTGGGCCAGGCCGGACAGCGGTGCCATGCCCAGCGAGAACCGCGCATAGCCCTGCGCGCGGCCCCACAGGAACAGCTCGATGAACAGGAAATCCATCGTGCCCTTCGGCGCATCGCTGACATGACGCATCAGATCCACCGACAGTTCGGCGCCTGCCGGTGCCTGCCACAGGTTGGCAAAGGCCACGATCCGACCTTCAGCTTCGACCAGGGCGATCGGGAAACGCACGAGATAGTCCGGGTCGTAGCTGCCCAGCGAGAAGCCTTTCTCGTCGCCTGACTTGTCCTCCAGCCAGGCGTTGGAAATCGCATGCAGGCGTGGCAGCAGGGCAGGGATCTCTTCCGCCGGTGCTACGCGGAACGACAGCCCGCCGCGCTTGCCGCGGTTCCAGGCTTGCCGCAGGTCGGCACGCTCGCGGCCTTCCAGACCGAAGTCGTGCAGCGGCACCATGGCCTCTTCGCCCAGCTTGACCAGGCCCAGGCCGAGATCGAGATAGGTCTGCCAATACGCCTCACCCACCTGGTAGAACACCGGGCGCAGTCCGAGCCGGTCGGCTTCTTCGCGGAAGCGCCAGATCAGTGCGCGCGCCACCTCCGGTGGCCCGACCGGATCGCCCATCGCGATCAGCGAGCCGCCGTAGCGCTGCATCATCACAAAGCCCTTGTGCTGCTCATCGCGCAGCACCGCCTTGTCGGCAGTCAGCACCAGGCAGGCCTGGGTGTCGGTGGCACCAGCCAGCACGGGTGCCAGCGCCTGCAGGGTTGCGTCGTCGGCAGGCGGCAGCGGGCTGCGCGTGCTGTGCAGCAGCCGCGCCAGGCCGAACATCACCAGCGCCATCGCCACCAGCAGCAGTGCACGCAGCGCGCGCGGCGCATTGCCGGACACGGCGAACTGCCACCACAGCTCGTTCTGGTATTCGACGTGGCTGTAAGTGAAGAACAGCAGCCACGTCACCGCCACCAGCACCAGGCCGAGGTTGCGCAGCCATGGCCACGACCAGGCTTCGTCCAGCAGCGCGCCCTGGCGATAGAACTCGCGACGTGCTGCCCACAGCGCCATCGCCACCAGCAACGCCGACAAGGCGATCAGCGGTTGGCCACCGCGCAGCCAGATCGGCAGCGGTGCGATCACGCAGATCGCCATCGCCAGCATCCAGGCCGCGTGGCTGCGGCGGGCCAGGCCTTGGCCGATCAGCAACAGGGCGACGCCGGCCAGGCTGCCGATCAGGTGCGAGGTTTCCAGGATCGGCAGCGAGGCATTGATCAGGTGCCGTCGCGGTGTGGGCAGGGTGCCGTCGATGACCAGCGCGGCGCCGACACTGAAGGCGGCCAGCGCGATGATCTGCGGCAACCACGGACGCAGCGCGTACCAGCCGGCGCGGGTGGCACCTGCGCTGGCCTGCAGCGGCTGCCGCAGCGCGGGCGCCAGGGCCAGCACAGTCGCCAGCAGCAGCGGCAGCACGTAGTAGCTGACGCGGTAGATCAATGCCGCCGCCAGTACTGCAGCCGGCGCCACCTGCGGCAGCAGCTTCAGCAGGCTCCACTCGAACACGCCAAGGCCGGCCGGTACCGTCGACACCAGGCCGGCCAGCACGGCGACCAGATACAGGCCGACGAAACCGGGCAGGCCGGTCGGCGTGGAATCGGGCAGCAGCACATAGAACGCGGCACTGGCCAGGACCAGTTCAACCACGCTCAACACGGTGACCCCGAGCATGGTGCGCCGGTCGGGCAGCCACAGGCCATGGCTGAAGATGCGGAACTGGCGACCGTTGCGGCCGACCAGGACGAAGGTGGCCGCATAGGCGAGCAGCGCGACGATGCCGACCACGCGCACCGCGCCGGGGTCCAGCGGCAGCGCAAGCGCGGCAGCGGCCGGCTCCATGCACAGCGCAACGCCGATCAGCAGCCACGCGCCGAAGATGAAGCCGAGCGTGCTCATCAGCACCACCTGGCCGATCTGCGCCAGATCCAGGCCGGCACTGCGGTAGCCGCGCAGGCGCACTGCGCCGCCGGTGAGGGCGGCAAAGCCCACGGTCTGGCCCAGGGTGTGGGCGAGGAAGGCGGTGATGCCGATCCGTGCCGGGTGCACGCGGATGCCACTGCGGCGCAGGCCGATCGCATCGAAGCCGATCAGGCAGGCGTAGCTGGCCAGGCCGAGCAGCACGGTCAGCGCGATCTGCGCAGCGCTGAGCTCGCGGAAGGCCTGGCGGATGGCGCGGTAGCCATGCTCGTCGAATTCGCCGGCCAGCYCATGCAGGGCCAGCGCGAGGATCAGCAGCGGGACGACGATGGTGACGACCCGCTTCCAGGTCGGTGTGGAAGGGGAGGCAGTGGAATCGGTGGGTGCGGTCATCGGCGCAAGGGTGCGTCAGAAAGGGCGAGGGCGGTGTCAACGCAGGCGTGGCGCATCGTGCGCCTGTCCACGCCGTTTGACCAGCACTGCCGCTGTGCTGGTGGTGGCGGTATCCAGTGGCCGCACCGGGCACACACTTCCAACGCCGGCTGGGTGAGAATGCAGTCCAGACCACCCGCAGGAGCCACGCCCATGATGGAGCGTTACGACGTCGGACCGCGCATGTCCGAGATGACCGTGTACAACAAGGTCGCCTACCTTTCCGGCCAGATTCCGGAAGACACCAGCCAGGACATCACCGGCCAGACCCGGCAGGTGCTGGCCGAGATCGACAAGCTGCTGGCGCTGGTGGCCAGTGACCGCCAGCACGTGCTGCGTGCGGAGATCTTCCTGGCCGACATGGCCGATTTCGAGGGCATGAACAAGGCGTGGGACGAGTGGGTGGTGGAGGGCGCGACCCCGGCCCGCGCCACGGTTGAAGCCAAGCTTGCGCACGCCGAATGGAAGGTTGAGATCATCGTTACGGCGGCAGTGCCGTAATGAGCGGACAGGGGTCAGACCCCTTTTCCTCCGGAAAAGGGATCTGACCCCGTTTGCCGGGGAAGCTGACGCTGCAACATCCGTTACAGCTGCGGCTGCAGTCGTGTGCTTGCCTGCGTGCACAAGGCAAGGCAGGCCAGCATCAGGCCTTCCATGACCCGGTCGCCGACGTACTCCTCCGGCGCGCCGTTCTGCCGGGTGCGTTCGGCGGCCAGCAGGACCTCCTGCACCACGCGCAGCCCGGCCAGCGCGCAATCGGCATCGGCCAGCGCCATGCACCGGCTGGGAAGTTGATGCCGCTCCGGCCACGGCTGACCGTCAGCGGCGGCGCCGGTACCGATGCGCCGCAGGGTCGCAACCAACGTGGTGGGATCAAGCGCTGGCGACGGTTCCGTGTCCTCGTCGGCGTCTGCCGGGCCGAGGTAGGCGTGCAGATGGGGGAAATCCGATGCGTTCATGGCAAGGCTCCGTGCAGGACAGACGGTAGCCGCCACTCAAAGGTGGCGGACGGAGACGTGGCTCGAAAACCGGGACGCAAGACGAAACCGGTGGACCCGAAAGCCCCCACGCTCCGCCCGCCATGACCGGCAGACGGATTGCCAGCCGGCGCCACGCAAGGTGACGCCGGCTGGCAAGCGTAAACAACATCTTGCGTCGCGGGTTTTCGACACCCGGCCACCCTTTTTCGGCGGCTCACCATCTGTAAACCCGTCGTAGCGGAATGCCAATCAGACAAGTTGCAATGCCCGCAACGTCAGGAGGTTTCCGGCATTTTTGCATGCTGTTAAGCCGCCTCGAACGCAGGTGGCGCCACGGTCGCGATAGAC
>NZ_JBFTNR010000103.1:0-11977 GCF_056665995.1 Stenotrophomonas sp. 05L44_2 | reverse complement strand
GTACGGTGTGGGAATCGGTTTCGGCGATCCACACCGCGCCGGCACCGACGGCCAGGCCGGCCGGGCCATGCAGGCGCCGCGGCAAGGGCTGGGTGGTCAGTTCGCCGCCGCCCAGGCGCAACGTGCGCAGGCGGCCATTGCCGGTGTCGGCGATCCACAACAACGGGGCATCCGGGCTCAATGCGATCGCCTGCGGGAACTGCAGGCTGGCCTGCGCACGCGGGCCATCGTCCTCGCCGAAACGCCAGGTGCCCTGCCCGACCAGGGTCTGCACCAGGTCACCGCGCAACTGCAATGAACGGATCGAAGACCCCAGCGCATCGGCCACGTACAGCACCTGCTGGACCACGGCCACGGCGGTGGGCTGGGCGAACGCGGCCAGATGGCCACTACCGTCGCGCTCGTCGATGGCGCCGCTGCCGGCGCGCCACTGCAGGCTGCGCTGGCCGAGGTGGTAGCTCCAGATGCGGTTGTCGCCGGCCATGGCGATGTGCAGCTGGTTTTCGGCGATGGCCAGGCCAACCGGATGATCCAGCGACACCTGCCGTGGCTGCGTCACCGGCCCTTCCACGGGGGCGCCCGGACGGCCGTTGCCACACAGGGTGTCGACCAGGCCGGTCAGCAGGTTGATGCGGCGCACCGCATGATTGCCGGTGTCGGCCACGTACAGCGACTCGCGCTCCAGCGCCAGCGCCTGCGGCCGGTGGAAAGCGGCCTCGGCGAGGTTGCCGTCCATGAAGTCGGCGGTACCCAAGCCGAACTGACGCAGCACGCGGCCGCCATGACTGCATTCCAGGATGCGGTGGTGGCCGCTGTCGGCGATGTACAACCGTTCCTGGTTCACTGCCAGACCCATCGGGAATCGCAGCGCCTGGCGCGGTTCGGGGTGCAGCTCGCTGCCGCCACGCGAAGGGGCGGACGGCGCACCCTCGCAGAGGGCATTCAGGGCCCGCTCCAGCTCGCCGGGCACGCCCTGGCCGATCAAGCGCTGCTGTTCGCGACCCTGCGCGTCCAGCAGCACCATCGTCGGCCAGGCGCTGACGCCGAAGCGGCGCCAGCCATCCCAATCGGCATCAAGCAGCACCGGCATGGTCAGTCCCTGGCGGCGCAGCAGTTTCAGCGCAGCCGTGGCATCACGCTCGAAGTCGAAGCGCGGCACCTGCAGCACCAGAGGTTGCAGCTTGCCGGGGTGGCGTGACAGCCACTGGCTGAACTCGGCCAGCCGTTGCGCGCTCCATGCGGAAGCCGCGTTGACGAACAACAGCGCGACCGGCCGGCCACGCAGTTCGGTCAGGGTGCAGGGCGCGGCATTGAGCCAGGCGGCGAACTCGGGCAGGTCCGGGACGGGCTGGATGTTCATGACCCGATTATGCCGGAGTCGGCGTGATGCAACAGGCGTGCCACGGTGCGTTCGGCAGCAGCGTCGACCAGCGACCAGACCTGTTCGAAATGATCGCTGCCACCGGTATAGGGATCGGGAATCRCACGTTCGCCCTGCCCGCCCGACCACGGCAGGTACAGCGCCAGGCGCTCGCGCTGGGTGGCAATGGCGAGGCGTGCGGCGTCACGCAGGTTGGCCTCGTCGGCGCACAGGATCCAGTCGAAAGCGTCGAAGTCCTGCCGCTGCAACTGCCGCGCGCGCAGGCTGCCAAGGTCCACCCCGTGTCCGGCCGCGCATGCAATGGCACGCCGGTCGGGTGGCTGGCCCACGTGCCAGTCGCCGGTACCGGCCGAATCGACCTGTACCCGCCCAGCCAGCGCCGAGGCATCCAGGCGGGCACGCAGCGCGCCTTCGGCCATCGGCGAGCGGCAGATGTTGCCGAGGCAGACGACCAGCAGCCTCATCGCGCGGCCATCGCCTGCAGCAGCGTTTCGGCGCGCTGCAGGTCTTCAGGGGTGTCGATGCCCGGCGGGAAGGGTTCGGGCGAGATCGCCAYGGCAATCGGGTAGCCCGCTTCCAGCACGCGCAACTGCTCCAGCGATTCCACCTGTTCCAGCGTGCCCGGCCGCATCGAGGCGAACTGCTGCAGGAAACCGGCACGGTAGCCATAGATGCCGATGTGGCGCAGCCACTGATGGCCTTCGGGCAGGGTGTCGCGGCTGCGGGCGAAGCCATCGCGATGCCAGGCGATGGGCGCACGGCTGAAGTACAGGGCCTCGTTGCGCACGTTGCGCACCAGCTTGACCACGTTGGGATCGAACAGCGTGTGGGCATCCTCGACCGGCGTGGCCAGGGTCGACATCGGTGCGCTGCCCGCCACCAGTGCCTCGGCCACGGCGCGGATGCCGGCAGCCGGCGCGAACGGTTCATCGCCCTGCAGGTTTACCACCACGGTGTCATCGGACCAGCCCGCAATGCGCGCGCACTCGGCCAGGCGATCGGTACCCGAGGCATGCGAGGCAGCGGTCATCGCCACTTTCACTTCCGCCAGGCCGGACAATGCGTCGGCAATGCGCTGGTCGTCGGTCGCGACCCATACCTCACCTGCGCCGGCCTGCAGCGCGCGGCGGGCCACATGCAGCACCATGGGTTCTCCGCCCAGCAGGCGCAGCGGCTTGCCCGGCAGCCGCGAAGCGGCATAGCGGGCCGGGATGGCAACAACGAAGTCGGTCATGCGGGCGGTACTCGGCAGGCGCGATACAGCAGGAATGCGGCCGGCGGCGTCCATTTGCAAGCGCCGCATGGCCCCTCAGTTCGGTCGCAGCTTGTCCAGGCGATCGGTCAACGCGATCCAGAAAGCAGCAGGCATCTCGGCGCGCAGCGGCACCGCGTACTGCCAGTCATTGGCGAACGCGCGGCACTTCACGGCATCCTTTTCGGTCATCAGCACCGGCAACTGGCTGCCAAAGGACAGATCCTGCGGCTGGTAGGCATGATGGTCGGCGAAGGCGTGCGGCACCACGCCGATCGCACGCGCGCGCAGCATGTCGAAGAAGCGTTGCGGATGGGCGATGCCGGCCACGGCATGCACGCGCTGGCCCGCGAAGTACGAAAGGGGACGTGCGCGCCCGCCGGCCAGCGGCTGTGCACTGTCGATGTGCAGGGCCATCGGCCATTGGCCGAAGCCACAGGCCTGGGCAGCCGCCGCTCCATCCGCCTGGCCCAGGTTGACCACCCGGAAATCGCATTCCGCTGCGCGGCTGACCGGCTCGCGCAGCGGGCCGGCGGGAATCATCCGGCCATTGCCATAGCGGCGCTGGGCATCAACCACCTCGATCTCGATGTCGCGCGCCAGCCGGTAGTGCTGCAGGCCGTCATCGCAGACGATCACGTCGCAGCCGGCGGCGATCAACGCCTTGCCCGCTGCCACGCGGTCACTGTCCACGCGTACGGGCACGCCGGTCTTCCAGGCGATCAGCACCGGCTCGTCGCCCCCCAGGGCAGTCGGCGTATCGGCTTCCACCCAACGTGCCTTGTCCGCTTGCTCACGACCGTAGCCGCGGCTGGCGACACCGGGCTTCCAGCCCGCGGCCCGCAGGCGCTCGACCAGGGCGATGGTCAGCGGCGTCTTGCCGGTGCCGCCGGCGGTGATGTTGCCGACCACGATGACCGGCACCGCCAGCGCATGGCGCTTGCGCCAGCCACGCCGGTACAGGCGCCGGCGCAGCGCGGTGACGCTGGCATACAGCGGCGCCAGCAGTCGCATCGGCCACGGAGCCGGGCTGCCGTCGTACCAGTACGGCGGGGTCTGGGTACCTTTGCCCGCCATCAGTCCTGCCTTTCGCGGAACTGCATGTTGTGCAGGTGCTGGTACAGACCGCCCATCGACAGCAGCTCCTGGTGGGTGCCGCGTTCAACGATGCGGCCATGGTCCATCACCAGCACCTGGTCGGCATGCTCGATGGTCGACAGGCGATGCGCGATCACCAGCGTGGTGCGCTCGGGCATCAAGCGCTGCAGCGCATCCTGCACCAGGCGCTCGGATTCGTTGTCCAGCGCCGCGGTGGCCTCGTCCAGGATCAGGATCGGTGCGTCGCGCAGGATGGCGCGGGCGATCGCCAGGCGCTGGCGCTGGGTCGAACAGCATGACCTTCTGGCCGACGATGGCCACCTGCCGGCGCAGATCGGCCAACGGGTACTCATCCAGGGCAACGCCGTCGAGCAGGATGCGGCCACCGTTGGGTTCGTAGAAGCGCGGCACCAGCCGGATCAGGCTGGTCTTGCCGCTGCCGGAACGACCGACGATGGCGGTGACCGTGCCCGGCCTGGCAACGAAGCTGATGTCGTCCAGGGCGATGCCACTGTCTTCACGGTAACGCAGCATGACGTGCTCGAAGGCCAGTTCGCCGCGTACGCGCTGCACCGCGTGCTTGCCCTCGTCGCGCTCGACCGGCATGTCGATGATGCCGAACAGGCGCTCGGCCGCAGCCACACCGCGCGAGATCGAAGTCTGCACGCTGGTCAGCCGCCGCAGCGACGGAATGATGGCCATCATCGACGTCATCAGGCCCATGAACTGGCCCGCATTGAGCTTGCCGGCCAGTGCCTCGCGGGTGGACACCCAGACGATGACTGCCAGCGCCAGCGCCGCCAGGAACTGGACCACGCTGGAAGCCGCCGCGCGGGTCACTTCCACCTTCATGTTCAGCGCCAGCATGCGGTTGGCCAGGCGCGAGTAGCGCGAGATCTCGTGCTGCTGGGTGCCGTGCACCTTCACTTCCTGCTGCGCGGCCAGCGACTGCTCGGCGGTCTGCGCCATGGTGCCCATGCCGTCCTGGATGCCGCGGCTGATGCGTCGGTAGCGCTTGCCCACGTAGGACACGATCACGCCGATCAGCGGCACCACCACCAGCATCGCCAGGGTCACCTTGACGCTCATCTGCAGCATCACCGCCAGCATGGCGATGATGGTCAGGGTATCGGCCACCACGGTCTTCAGCGCGTCGGCACTGGCCTGGGTGACCTGTTCGGTGTCGAAGTTCAGGCGGCTGACCATCACCGGCGTCGCCTCGGCATCGAAATGCGAGGACGGCAGGTGCAGGTACTTCTGCAGCACCTGTTCACGCAGGTCGCGGACCACGCTGCGGCCGGTCTTGGCCAGCGTGTAGTCGCTGACCCAGGTGGCCACGCTGCGCATCAGGAACAGGCCGAGAATGGTCAGCGGCAGGATCACCGCCATGCGCGGCTCGGGGTTGACGAACCCGCGGTTGACCAGCGGCTCCATCAGCTTGGTGAAGTGATAGCCGGCCAGGGCTTCGACCACCATCGCGATGACCGCGCCGATCATGAACACCCAGTAGGTGCGGGTATAGCCCAGCAGTCGTTTGTAGATCGGCCACACTGGCGCGTGATGGGAACTCATGGACGCACCTCTGGCGCTGTTGCAATGGCGATACGACGGAAGCCGAGCTGGCCCAGCGCGTCCTGCGCGGTGACCACGGCCTGGTAGGGAGTGCGCGCGTCGGCACGCAGCAGCACGGTCTGTTCGCGGTCGCTGCCGGCGACGGCCGCAATGGTCTGCTTGACCGACTCGACGTCGCTGCGCAGCACTTCCTGATCGTTGACGAAGTAGCGGCCGTCAGCGTTGATCAGCACGCTCAGCGAGCGCGGCGGCTCGTTGGTCTGCTGCTGGCTGGCGGTCGGCAGCTGCACCTGCAGGGTCGATCGCGCGTCGAAGGTGGTGGTGACCACGAAGAAGATGATCAGCACCAGGATGACGTCGATCAGCGGCACCAGGTCGATATGCGGCTCATCCTGGGACCGGTCGTTGCCGATACGCATCGATCAGGCCTTTGCCGTAGCGGCGGAAGACGCGCGCGCAGCGGGGGCCGGGGTCATCACCCCGGGGCGACCGTCCAGCGTATCCAGCAGCGCGCTGGCTTCCTGCTCCATCTCCACCACGTAGCCGTGGATGCGGCCCTTGAAGAAGCGGTGGAACATCAGCGCCGGGATCGCCACGATCATGCCGGTGGCGGTGCACACCAGTGCCTTGCCGATACCGCCGGCAAGCTGGTTCACATCACCCACGCCGTGGTCGAGGATGCCCAGGAACATCTGGATCATGCCGACCACGGTGCCCAGCAGGCCCAGCAACGGGCCGGCCGAGGCGATGGTGCCCAGCGCGTTGAGGAAACGCTCCATGCGGTGCACCAGATGGCGACCGGTGTCCTCGATGCGCTCGCGGATCTGGTCGCGCGGGCGGTTGCGCGCTTCCAGCGCGGCGGCCAGCAGGGCACCCAACGGTGAATTGGCACGCAGGGTCTGCAGGTGCGCCGGGTCCAGCTTGCCGCGCGCGGCCCAGTTGCGGACCTCCTGGCCCAGGCCAGGCGGCAGCACCTCGTTACGCCGCAAGGACCAGAAACGCTCCAGGACGATCGCCAAAGCCAGTACGCCCAACAGCAGCAGCGGCACCATCGGCCAGCCACCGGCCTTGACCAGTTCCCACACGTTTCAACCCTCCGGCCCAGCGGCCGCTTGTTCGATCGGCGATAGGATAGCAGCCGACCGCGCCCGCCCAGCGGCATCCCACCACCGGGCGGCGTGGATACGCTGTTCACGCAGCTGCAGGCCTTGTGCGCCAAGCCATACGCGGATCGCGCCGGACTCGGCGGTGGACAGCACTTCGGCGCCCGCCGCCTGCCAGCGCCGCACCACGTCACGTTTCGGGTGGCCAAAGTGGTTCCGGTGCCCGGCCGAGACCAGCGCCAGCCGCGGCGCCACCGCCTTCACCCAGTCCGGCGTGGAACTGCCTCCGCTGCCGTGATGGGGCACCAGCACCACGTCCGCACGCAGCATATCGGCAGCGCCCGCCAGCAGCGCCTGTTCGCCTTGCCGGCCGATGTCACCGGGCAGCAGCACTACCCCGTGCGCGCCAGCAACCCGCAGCACGCAACTGGCTTCGTTGTCGGCGCCCTTCCCGCCAACGGCAGGGAACGCGGCGGGCGGATGCAGCACCTGGAAATCGAACCCGTCCCATTGCCAGCGCAGGCCCTGTTGGCAGCTGCCGGCCTTGGCAATCGCACTGCCCGGTGGAGCCAGTACGTGCAGACCCGGCAATTGCCGGCGCAGCGCGGCGAGGTTGCCGCTGTGGTCCAGGTGGTCGTGACTGATCATCAGCTGTGCCGGCGGCTCCTGTCCCAACGCCCGCAAGGTCGGCAGCAGCATCCGCTCCTCGGCCCCGCTGCCGCTGCCGGCTGGCGGGCCGACGTCATACCAGAGTGCGTGCCGGGCGGTCCGCAGCAGCACCGCCGCGCCCTGGCCGACATCGTGCACCACCAGTTCCAGCTCACCCTGCTGCGGCCCCGACCGTGCCGGCCACAGCAACGGCAGGCACAGCAAAGAACCGGCAAGCCCGGCCCCGGCGCCGCGTGGCAACAGCCACCAGAACACCCCCAGCAAGGCCGCCGGCAACGCCCAGGCCGGCCCCTGCGCCAGCCACCACATCGCCTGTGGGTGCTCGGCCAAGGGTTGCAGCAGCTGCCAACTGGCCTCGAACACCCAGGCAGCCGTGCGCCAAGGCCACTGCCCTGCCCCGGTGCGCAGGGCCTCCAGAGCGGTTCCCAGCAGAGCCAGAGGCACCACCAGCAGGCTCCACAGTGGAATGATCGGCAGGTTCACCAGCGGCCCCAGCCGTGCGCTGCCACCGAACAGTGCCACCGCCAACGGCAGCAGAGCGACGCTGGCCACCCCCTGCCCTGCCAGAGCGCCGCGCAGCATCGTGGCGAACCCCTTCGGCCGCCCCTGCGGCAGGCACCACAGCAACCACAGCACCCCACCGAAACTGAGCCAGAAGCCCGCAGACAGCACCGACAGCGGTGCCGGCAGCAGCATCGCCAGCGCGGCCAGCGCGAGCCCCTGCGCTACCGTCACCGGACGGCGGGCAACGCGCGCCAGGGCCAGCACCGCGATCATCAGCGCAGTACGCACGGTCGGCAGCTCGCTGCCTGCAACAACGGCATAGCCGGCTGCTGCCGCCGCCGCCGCACAGGCCGCCGCCTGCGGTCGTGGCCAGAACCGGGCAAGCCCCGGCCAGGATCGCCAGAGCGCAGAACACAGCAATGCGGCGAAGCCCGCGACCAGGCCGACATGGAAGCCGGAGATGGCGATCAGGTGGGTCAGGCCCAGCGCGCGCAGCTGCGCCCAATCGACGTCGGACAGGCGACGCGTATCGCCCAGTGCCAAGGCCTGGATGAACCGCGCCGACGGGTGTGCGATCTGCCTGGCAATGGCGGCACTGGTGCGCTCGCGCCACGCAGGTAGACCATGCGCAGGGCGCAGCTGTCGCGTGGAATTCGAATCGCGCACGCTGGCGTTCCCTGCCAGCCCACGCAGCAGCGCTTGCCGCTCGCCATCGAAGCCCCCCGGATTGATGCGTGAACGTGGTGGTCGCACGCGCAGCGACAACTGCCAATCCGCCCCGGCGTGCAGGAGACGTCTCTGATCAAGCCCGGCGTCGGTCGGCCCACCCCGTGGCGCGTGCCAGAGCACCTGCAGCCGCTTTCCACGCAGCGTCGGCATCGCATCGGACGCATCCACCCGGAATTCGAAGCGGGTGTGTGCAGGCGTTTCCTTCGGCAGATCGATGACCTGCCCCCGGACGAGCACATCCTGCGCAGCAGAACCGGCCGGCAGCTGCGTCTGCATTGCCCAATACCCGTGGCAGCAAGTCCAGGCCAAGCCGAACAACAACGCAGCCGCCGCGCGTCCGCGCCAGCGCAACACCCAGCCCAACGCGGCCACGACGGTCGCCGCAACAGAAGCCCACAGCGGTGGCAACACCGGCAGCAGCACGCAGACCAACGCACCGGCAACCAGAGCGGCAGCGCACGCGGGGCCAAACAAGGGCGACAAGGTCCGATCGGCTGCCATCGACACAGCGTGCCGAGGCGCGGCCTCACCCAGCCATCAGGCAACACCGTGTGGCGTTGTCAGCGCCCGGCTAGCGACGCACGCTGCCGCGGTGGAAGTTRACCCGGAAGCTCGCCCCACCCCCAACGGCCTCGCCCACGCTCACCGTGCCGCCGTGGTGCTGCACGATCTCCTTGACCAGATGCAGGCCGAGGCCGCTGCCACTGCCAGCAGCACGCAGGCGGTGGAACGGCTCGAAGATCGCCTCGCGGTCACCGACCGGCACGCCGGCGCCCTGGTCGCTGACTTCCAGCAGGCACTGCCGGTCCAGACGCACGCAGATGGTGCCGCGCCCGCCGCCATGGACGATGGCGTTGTGCACCAGGTTGGCGATCACCCGCCCCAGGGCGAGGCCATCGCCATGGATCCATACTGGCGTCTCCGGCGCATCCACTTCAAAGCCGTAGCCGGCGCCAACCACCAGAGGCGCAAGGTCGGCGGCCGCTTCGCGCACGACATGCGCAAGGTCCAGGCGCTGCAGCGCTGCGACGTTCCGGTCCAGGCGCTGCAGGTCGAGCAGGTGCTCGGCGACGTTGCCGAGACGGGCGACATCGGTCAACAGCTGCGATTTGAGCTCCCCCTGCGGCAACTGCGACAAGCGCGCCTGTACCACCGCAATCGGTACCCGCAGTTCATGGGCGGCGTCGGCCAGGAATTTATCGCGTGCTGCGTAGCCCTGCTGCACCTTGTCGATCGCATCGTTGAACGCTTCGACCAGAGGCGCGACCTCGGTCGATACCAGCTGCGCGTCCAGGCGCGCACCGGGCTGGCCGATATCCAGCTCCTTGGCCTGCTGCGCGGACCGGCGCACGCCACGCATGGCGCGATGGATCACCGTCGGCATCACCAGCAGCGTGACCACGATCAACGGCAGGAAGAACCACAGGCCGATCAACCGCAGCACCATCAATGCGCCATCCAGCAGGCCGCCCTTCGGCGCCCCGCCCACCATCACCGTGATGCGGCGGCCGTCTTCGTTGCGGATCATCACCCGCGCCACATCCAGGTACGGCGGCACCAGCGAACCCAGCTCGGTGGCACCCAGTGTCGGCAGGCGGGCCAGCAGCGGCGCGTGGATGGCAGGCAGCGTACCGCGCTGCAGCCATGCACCGCGATCGTCCACCGCCGCGAACCACAGGTTGCCACCGGCACGCGCATCGAGCTTCTGCCAGCGTGCTTCGTCCAGCACCAGACGGCCGCCTTCGCTGTGCACCGCGTTGGCCGCGCTCTCGGCCATGAACATGTCCATGCCCCAGGTGTCCTTGTCGCCCCAGGTCAGGATCAGCGCGACGACGGCGAACAACACCGTGAAGGCCTGCGCCAGGAACAGCCGCCACGCCAGTCCAAGGGTGATCGAACGAATCGGTCGTGCCATCTCAGGCCTCCGCCAGCAGATAGCCGACGCCGCGGATCACGTGGATCTCCACGCCTGCCCCGGCCTGCTGCAGCGCCTTGCGCAGTTTTGAAATATGCGCATCGAGCGCATTGGACTGGATCTCATCATCGAATCCGTACACCGCCGATTCCAGCGCGCTGCGGGTGACCGTGCGCCCCTGCCGCATCGCCAGCGCCTGCAGCACCAGCACCTGCCGCCGCGGCAGTGCAACCGGTTGGCCGTCCACCTGCGCCTGCAGCGATTCGAAATCAAACTCCAGCCGGCCCAGCCGCAACCGGGGGGTCACCATCGCCGACGGTCGACGCGAGACGGCGCGGATGCGCGCCATCAGCTCTTCGATCGCCACCGGCTTGACCAGATAGTCATCGGCACCGACATCCAGCCCCTCCACCTTGTCCGACAGCCCACCCTTGGCAGTGAGCATGATCACCGCCAGGTTCGGCCGCAGCGCACGGGCAGTCGCCACGAAGCCCACGCCATCACCATCGGGCAGCTGCCGATCGAGCAGCATCAGCTGATGCACCGGCTCACGCAGGGCGAGCGCAGCCTCGGCCAGGCTGCCGACCACGTCGGCGACCACACCCTGGCGCTCAAGCCCGGACTGCAGGGCTCGCGAGAGATCGGGGTCATCTTCGACCAGGAGAATGCGCATCGGGGGCTCGGCAACCGGAAACGGTGCCGATCATAGTGCCTTCGGCGTGCAGGTGGCGGCGATGCCAGCAGATTGCGCCTGCGCAATGTTCCGACAATGTTGCGCGCGCAGCATGCATCGCCATCCCTGCAACGCACTACATCGATGACCTCACTGTCCCCCGCCCTGCTGCGCCCCCTGCTGTGCACCGTCGCTCTCTCCACGCCGCTGCTGGCCACCGCGCAGGAACAGGCTCCGGGGGTACAGGCCGGCATCACCTTCGGCGCGACCACTGGCGCCTACGCGCACTATGACGACAAGCCGCTGGTGCTGCCGGCGCTGTCCTGGCAGGGCAAGCGCTTCTTCGCCAGCCCCGGCTCGCTTGGCATGAACCTCTACAAGGCCGACGGCCTGCGCCTGTCGGCGGTGGCGACGCCCTACACGTTGCGCTTCAAGACCGACGACGTGAACGATCCGCAGCTGCGCCGCCTGCACAGCCGGCAGATGTCGGCGATGGTCGGCATCAATGCCGACTACAGCGCCGACTGGGGCGCGGTGGCGGCCAGCGTGAAGCGCGAAGTAAGCGGGCACGGCGGCGGTGTTGAATCCAGCCTGCATTACAGCTATCCGATCCAGGCCGGCCGTTTCACCTGGGTGCCGCGCGTGGGCGTGGTGCATTCCAGCGCCCGCCTGCTCGACTACTACTACGGCATCAGTGACGAAGAAGCGCTGCGCTCCGGGCTGGCGGCCTACAAGCCCGGCAGTGCCACCTCGCCGAGCCTGCAGATCGCGGTCAGCACGCCCCTGGGTACGAAATGGCGCGCGACCGGCGTCGTCRCCAACCAGTGGTTCGGTGATGCCGTCGAAGACAGCCCGATGGCACGGCGCAGCAGCCAGACCTCCGCTTTCATCTCGCTGATGCGCGCGTTCTGACCGAACCTGCATCCGCCCCACGGACAACAAGGATCCCGCATGGCCGCTGTCACCCCCACCGCCGATGCCAACGCGATCCTGCGCGCGCCGGATCTGGACAGCGCCGAGCGCGCCTACCTGGGCCTGCTGCCGGACATGGATCATGTGGACGCGTTGACCCGACGTGCAC
>NZ_JBFTNR010000102.1:0-7996 GCF_056665995.1 Stenotrophomonas sp. 05L44_2 | reverse complement strand
GGCCGGCAACCGCAGGCAAAGGCAATGCCGGCCAGCGGCCGGCACTACCGGTCAGTTCTTCCTGTATTTCGGGACGAACTGCTGCTGCACGGCTTCGGCCAGCTGGTCCGGCGGCAACAGGCCCTGGTCGAGCAGGAAGTTGTTGAACGCCAAGCGGTCGAACTTCGCGCCCAGTGCCAGCTCGGTCTGCATGCGCAGTTCGAGGATGCGGGTGTAGCCGTAGAAGTAGCTGCCCGCCTGGCCCGGCATGCGCACCATGTAACGGTCCAGTTCCTGGGTGGCCATCGCCTTGGACAGACCCACCTGCTCGATCAGCACGCGCTCGCCGTTGGCACGGTCGGTCAGGCCGAGATTGAGCATCGGGTCCAGCATCGCGCGGGCGGCACGCAGCAGGCGGAACTGCAGCGCGATCATCTGCCCGTCCAGCGGCTCGTACGGCACCATCTCCGCCTCGGCATACAGCGCCCAGCCTTCCACGTTCACCGAATTGAACGCGAACATCGTGCGCGCCAGCGACACGCCACGCTCGACCATCGCGGTGAACTGCAGCTCGTGGCCCGGGCGGCCTTCATGCGCGCTCAGCGTCCAGGCCGCCGAACCGAAGTTGAAGTCGTCGTACTGCGCACCCGCACCGGCGGCCGGGTTGCCCAGCGGCAGCACGAAGGTGCCCTGCTGCCCGGTGTTGTTGACCAGCGGCGCAGGCAGGAAGTGCGGTGCCGGGCTGGCAGCGCTTTCGGCAGCCGAGCCCAAGCGCATCTGCATCGCGCGCTGCGGCACGTCGACGATGCGGTGTTCTCGGATCAACGGATCGATGGCATCGATCACCTTGCGGTAGTGGCCTTCAAGCTGGTCATCGGCAATCTTCTCGCCCTTCAGCGCACGGATCACCGCCACCGGGTCGCTCGGATCACTGACCTTCAGGCCCTTCTCTTTCACCACCAGCGGCGCCAGCTGGCGCATCGCCGAGCGGGTTTCCATGAACTCCAGCTGCGCGCGCTGCATCAGCAGCTTCGGGTCGATATCAATGCCGACCTGCTTGAGCTGGTAGGCGTACAGCGGAGCCGGCAGGCGCGCATCGGCACGTGCCTTCGGCAGCACCTCCTTGCGGGTCCATGCGGCGTAGTCCTTCATCTGTGCGGCAAGCGCCTTCATCGCCTCGTCGGCACCAGTGACCTGGTACTTCTTCAGCAACGACTCGATGCCGGTGATGTAGGTCTCGACGTTGTCCAGCGACTGCTGCACTTCGATCTTCGTCGGCTGCAGCAGCGTGCTGTCCTTCAACCGCTCTTCGTAACGCTGGCGGGCCAGCGTGGTGAACGCGGTGCCGCCCGGCTGCAGGCCCGCATACGCCTTGAGGCGATCGACCGCCTTGGCCCGGCGCTCGGCCGGCACCTGGTCGGACAGCAGCAGGTTGAGGCCGCTGAACACGCTCTGYGGCGCATCACGCCACGGCAGCAGGTACTTCTGGTTGAGCTCGCTGCCTTCGATGCTCTGATTGGCGGCGGCGATCATGATCTCCAGGTCCTGGCGGACGTTGGGATCCTTCTCGCTGGCCAGCTTGGCCTTCAGTTCGTCGCGGGCCTTGGCCATCGCGGCGCGGTAGCGCTGGTCGTTGTCCGGGCCGAGGTCGGCGACCTTGTCGTCATAGCCGGGCACGCCGAAGAAGCCGGTCTCCTCGGGCTGGAACGGCCCCTGCGCATCCAGCAGGATCTGCGCCAGTGCATTGCTGCGCGCGACCCAGGCCGGGCTGGCCGGCGTGGAGGCCTTGGCGGCCGGTGCGGCCAGGGCCGGTGGGGCCGACAGCAGCGGGGCGGCGGTCAGGGCCAGGGCGATGGCAAGCGCGATCGGCTTCATGGAGCACTCCAGGACAGGGTTGCCCGCACCCTACGCGCTCACGGCGGTGGCGACAATCGGCCGGAGGTCACGCCATCTACAACGCTGCCGTCAGCGCGCATTCGCCACGATCGCGACAGGCCTGCAGTTCGCATTCGCCGGCCGCCTCGGCATCATCCAGCGCGCTCAGGTCGAAGGTCTGCTTGTCTTCGGCCAGCACGTACATCACCGGGTAATCCCACACGTCGTCGCTGCGGGTGCCCTTCACGAACAGGCGGCCGTGCGCATGCGGCCCTTCCAGCGCCACGGTCAGGCCAACGTCGCGCTCGCCGTTGATGGCGGTCTGCATGCTGCCCAGCGGCAGCGTGCCGGCCTGCAGCGGTTCCCCGAACACCTGCACCAGTTCGACGCTGCAGCCGGCGCGGCGCATGGCCTCGCGCATCGGCGCACTGTCGTGCGCGGCCTCGGTCCAGCGCAGCAGGCTCCAGGCGATGGCGCCGCCCAGTGCGGCCAGGAACAGCAGCACCGCCAACGGCATCGCCCAACGCCAATGCCGGCACCACCAGCCGGAAGCCAGGGTGGAGGGCGCAGGAATCGGCGGCGGCAGGGTCATGGGCGGGCTCCTTCCCGGATGATGATCAAGGTTTCAGGCAACGCCCCAGGAAAGCTTCGGCAACGCGGTAGCGATGCAGTGCGTCGGCACCGGACAGGCCGTGCTTGGCACCGGGGTAGGTCATCAGTTCAAACGGCTGGCCGCGCTTCTGCAGCGCGCTCATCAGGCTGGTCGAATTGGTGAACAGCACGTTGTCGTCGGCCATGCCGTGGATCAGCAGCAGCGGCGAGCGCAGGCCCTCGATGTGGGTCAGCACGCGTGCTTCGCGGTAACCGGCGTCGTTGCGCGACGGCAGGTCCATGTAGCGCTCGGTGTAGTGGCTGTCGTACAGGCCCCAATCGGTGACCGGTGCGCCGGCCACGCCACAGGCGTAGCTGTCCGACGCCTTGGCCAGCAGCATCAGGGTCATGTAGCCGCCGTTGGACCAGCCCTGCACGCCGATGCGCGCCGGGTCCACCCACGGCTGCTGCTTCAGCCAGGCCACGCCGCGCAGCTGGTCGGCCACTTCCACCGTGCCCTGCTTGCCATACAGCGCGCCACCGAAGTCACGGCCGCGGCGCGGGGTACCGCGGTTGTCCAGCGAAAACACCACATAGCCCTGCTGGGCCAGGTACTGGTTGAACAGATGGTCGCCACGGCCAGGCCAGCTGTCGGTGACGGTCTGGCTGGCCGGGCCGCCATACACGTACACCGCCACCGGGTAGCGCTTGGCCGGATCAAAGCCTGCCGGCTTGATCACGCTGTAGTTCAGCGGCGTCCTGCCGTCGGCCGCGGTGAGCGTGCCGAATTCGACCGGGCGCTGCGCGTCGCGGTAGCGTGCATACGGATGCTTGGGATCGGCCAGATCGTTCTCGACCAGGGTGGCGATCTTCTCGCCACTGGCGCGGAACAGTTCGATCTGCGGCGGCGTGCTGTTGTTGGACCAGCTGTCCACGTACACGCTGGCGTTGCGCGCGAAGCTGGCGCTGTGCATGCCTGGCGCCTTCGACAGGCGCTGCGGCTGGCCCCCCTGCAGCGGGACGGCGTAGATCTGGCTTTCGCGCGCCGATTCGATGCCGGCACGGAAGTACGCCAGGCCGGCCTTTTCATCGACCGCCAGCAGTTCATCCACCGACCAGTTGCCGTGGGTCAGCGCGGTGGCCTTGCCCTTGCTGTCGATGCGGTACAGATGCTGGAAGCCGGTGCGCTCGGACGACCACAGCACGCTGCCGTCATCGAGGAAACGCAGGCTGTTGTGCAGCGGCACCCAGGTCGGGCTGGTCTCGTGGGCCAGCACGCGCTGCTGGTTCGAGGCCAGGGTGACTTCCACCAGGTCGAGCTTCTTCTGGTCGCGCGACTGGCGCTGGAAGCTCAGGTGCTGCGGATCGCGCCAATCGACGCGGGCCAGGTAGATGTCCTGTTCCTTGCCAAGGTCGATCCACTGCGTCTGCGCATGTTCGGCCGGCGAGATCACGCCCAGCTTCACCTGCACGTTGGCATCGCCGGCGGCCGGGTAGCGCTGTTCGATCACATCGGTGCGGTCGGCATAGACCTCGTAACGCTTCTGCACCGGCACCGGGCTTTCATCGATGCGGGCGTAGGCGATGGCCGAATCGTCGGGTGCCCACCAGTAACCGGTATGGCGATCCATCTCTTCGTCGGCGACGAATTCGGCGATACCGTTGCCGATGGTCGTGCTGCCATCACCGGTCAGCTGCATCTGCTTTCCGCTGGCCAGGTCGATCACCCACAGGTTGCGGCCGCGGATGAAGCTGACGAAGCCGCCCTTGGGCGACAGCTTGGCGTCGGTGGCAAAGCCTTCGCCGTGGGTCAGCTGGCGCACCGCAGCCTTGCCTTCCTGCTTGA
Source organism: Stenotrophomonas sp. 05L44_2 (assembly GCF_056665995.1). Lineage (NCBI taxonomy): Bacteria > Pseudomonadati > Pseudomonadota > Gammaproteobacteria > Lysobacterales > Lysobacteraceae > Stenotrophomonas > Stenotrophomonas sp. 05L44_2. Next base: position 3,705 of record NZ_JBFTNR010000102.1, on the reverse strand, counting down.
GGTCGTACAGGTACAGCTCGCCGCCCAGCGGGAACAGCAGGCGCTGCGCGTCCGGCGACCACTGGTAGTCGACGATGCCGGTCATGGCGGCGATGCGCTGGCGCTCGCGGCGGGCCTTTTCCTCGTCGCTGAGGGTTTCGGTGCCGGGCAGCACCACCTTCGAATCCACCAGCAGGCGGGTCTGGCCGCTGCCGATGTCATAGCTCCACAGGTCCAGCTGGTTGCGGTCGCTGTCCTTGCCGCGCAGGAAGGTCACGCGCGAACCATCCGGCGCCACCTTCGGCTTCATCAGGGTCGGGCCGGACAACGGCAGCGGACCGGTGATGGCTTCCAGGGTGAGTTTTTCAGCGTGGGCGACGGTACTGGTGGCAAGCATGAGGGCGAGCGAGGCGAACAGATGGCGCATGGAGGGTCCCGGCAAACGGCAGGTCCGCCACCGCGACAGGCGCGGGACGGTCAGCGTCCATCCTAACCAAGGCGGTGCAGGAAGACAGCATGACCTTCTGCCCATGGCAGGGACCGAGCAAAGCACATCCGCCGGGCATGGCCCGGCGCTACCGTTGGCGGGCTGGGTAGCGCAGGGTCATGCCCGGCGAGCGCAGCGGCCTGCGCTGAATCCTCAGCGCTTGCCGAACAGGTGCCTGCGCTCTTCGTCGCTGAGCGGCTTGCCCGCGTCCGGGTTGACCTGCTGGCGCAGCGCATAGGCGCGCTGGGTCGCCGGGCGGGCGGCGATGGCCTGGTGCCAGCGCTTGAGGTTCGGGAACGCGTCGAAGTCCGCCGGCAGCTTGTCGTAGGCGCCAACCCACGGGTAGCTGGCCATGTCGGCGATGGTGTACTCCTCGCCGGCCAGGAAGGCGTGCTCGGCCAGGCGCTTGTCCATCACCCCGTGCAGGCGGCGCACTTCATTGTCGTAGCGCTCGATCGCGTACGGGATCTTCTCCGGCGCGTATACATTGAAGTGGCCCATCTGCCCACTCATCGGGCCCAGCCCGGCCATCTGCCAGAACAGCCATTCCAAGGTGGTGACGCGGCCACGTGGGTCGGCTGGCAGGAAGCGGCCGGTCTTCTCGGCCAGGTACAGCAGGATCGCACCGGASTCGAACACGCTCTGCGGGGCACCGCCGTCGGCCGGGGCGTGGTCGACGATGGCCGGCATCTTGTTGTTGGGGGAAATGGCCAGGAATTCCGGCTTGAACTGGTCGCCCGAACCGATGTTGACCGGATGGATGCGGTACTCCAGGCCGGCTTCTTCCAGCAGCAGGGTCACTTTGTGGCCGTTCGGGGTAGGCCAGTAATACAGGTCGATCATGGCGGCGGCTCTGGGGTACGGAAAGGAACCTGAAGTCTAGTGCGTGCGTTGGCTTGGCACCGTCATGGCGGGCCGGTAACCTCGCCTCTCCCCCGAAACGCAGCATCCTCCGCATGAGTGCAAACCGTCCGCCGCTCTCCCCGCTGTCCACCCTGATCTTCGCCTCGCGCTGGCTGCAGCTGCCGCTGTACCTGGGTTTGATCGTTGCCCAGTGCGTCTATGTGTTCCTGTTCGGCAAGGAACTGTGGCACCTGATCTCGCACTCGGTGTCGATGGGCGAGCAGCAGATCATGCTGATCGTGCTGGGCCTGATCGACGTGGTGATGATCTCCAACCTGCTGGTGATGGTGATCGTCGGCGGCTATGAAACCTTCGTCTCGCGCCTGCGCCTGGAAGGCCACCCGGACCAGCCGGAATGGCTGAGCCACGTCAACGCCAGCGTGCTGAAGGTGAAGCTGGCGATGGCGATCATCGGCATCTCCTCGATCCATCTGTTGAAGACGTTCATCGCCACCGGCGCGCTGGGCGGTATCCCGCTGTGCACCCCGGAGCAGATGAGCGTGGCTGCCGCCAACATCGGCGTAGCGCGCTGCTCGATGCTGACGGCCGACGGCGTCCTCTGGCAGACCATCATCCACTGCGTGTTCATCCTGTCGGCCATCGGCATCGCGTGGACCGACAAGCTGATGTCCGGCAGCCACGACAAGGCTGAGAGCCACGGCAAGTCTGCCGTCCATTGATCCCAATCCCGGTGGCGGTCCCTGTGCCGCCACCGGCCCGCTACGCCTGCCCTTGTGCGCAGGTGAGGCCGGGATGCTAGATTGCACCCTCGCTACAGGCGACGGTGACGCTGGGAAACGTCCCCCGCCACGCCCGGACCTTGCGTCCCGGCCATGCGTATCTACGTTTTTCGTAACGTCGTCTTCTTAGAGGGGAGCAGGATGTCGCACGTCGCAATGATCGCTGCCGCGCGCCGGTGGTTGCCGGTCGCTCTGGCTTTGGCCCTGGCTGCCTGCTCGGGCAAGGATGAAACACCGGCTCCGGCCGCGCAGGGCGCCGCCGCTCCCGCCGCTGCAGCACCAGCCGCACCGGCAGTGGCCGCCAAGGTGCAGTCGATGGGTACCGAGCAGCTGCGCGAATCGGCCAGCCAGGCACTGCGCGAGAACCGCATGTACGCCCCGGCCGGCGACAATGCCATCGAGTACTACCTGGCACTGCGCGACAAGACGCCGGACGATGCCTCGGTGAAGAGYGCGCTGACCGATCTTCTGCCCTACACCCTGATCGCCGCCGAGCAGCATCTGGGCCGCGAGGATTTCACTGAAGCGCAGCGGCTGGTCGCCCTGATCGAAAAGGTCGATGCCTCGGCCCCGGCCCTGCCGCGCCTGAAGGAAGGCCTGACCAAGGGCGTGCAGGTTGCCGCCAAGCGCACCGAAGACGAGACCGAGAAGGTCAAGAAGGACGCTGAAGACCGCACCAAGCAGCTGGCCGAGCAGCAGCGCCTGACCGAACAGCGTGCCAAGGAAGCCGAAGCGGCCAAGCAGATTGCTGCGCAGCAGGACGTTGCCCGCCGTGACAGCGAGCGCCAGGAAGCCGAGCGCCAGGCTGCCGCGCGTCGCGATGCCGAGCAGAAGCAGCAGCAGGCCGCTGCGCAGCAGGCCAACGCCGCCCGCCAGGCCGCGACCGCCGCTGCGCCAAGCCTGCGCCCGGTCAGCACGCCAGCCCCGCGTTACCCGGCCGAAGCACTGCGTTCGGGTACCTCCGGCGAAGTCCTGGTGGAGATCACCGTCGGCACCGACGGCTCGGTGACCAATGCGCGCGTACTGCGCGCCACGCCATCGCGTGTCTTTGATCGCGAAGCCCTCAACGCGGTCAAGCGCTGGCGCTTCGAACCGGTCACGGCCCCGGTCACCACCCGCCGCACGCTGGTGTTCGCACCGGGCGGCTGATGCCCAAGGCGGTAGCGCCGGGCCGCGCCCGGCGGTTCTGGAGCAAGGCCCGGCATGTCCGGGCCTTGTGCGTTTCAGGCTGCGCTGTCGATCAACCGTTGCAGCGCAGGATCACGCGCCGTCAGCACCTGGAACAGGCCCAGCGCGTGCAGCCCGGGCAGCAGGCCGCGCAGATCAGCTTCGGCGGCGGCACGGAGGTCGGCATCACGGGCCGGGTCCTGCCACTCCCGCACGGTGGCGAGAAAGGCGCCGACGCTGCCCTTGCGTACGGTGAGGCCGTTCACCTGCACCTCGTTCTGGTGGTCGGGAAGGATGTCGTGCGGCTGCATGGCGTGCTCCTGGGAGGTGGACGCCCAGTGTCGACGCTCGCCACCGACCGTTCTGCCGTATAACTGCCAATCGATATGGCAGAACAGACACTCCAGACACCACTGATCGATCCTGCAT
>NZ_JBFTNR010000101.1:0-8013 GCF_056665995.1 Stenotrophomonas sp. 05L44_2 | reverse complement strand
TCCATGGCCAACGGGCCGGCTGACATGCGCCGCACCTGGGTCAACGTAATCGGCAACCAGCTGGTATGGCTGTGCGCCGTTGCCGGAGCCGGCCGCGGCTGGCAATGGCCGGCCCTGCTGTCGGCCACACTCTATGTCGGCAGCCAGTTGCTTGCCTCGACGCGGCCACGCCTGGAGCTGCGCCTGCTGTTGCTCGCGCTGGGGTGTGCCTGGCTGGTGGATGGCAGCGCTGCAGCCAGCGGTGCTGTGCAGTACGCCGCCGCACCGCTTGGATGGGTGCCGCCACCGTGGATTTTCGCGCTGTGGGCGGCCTTTGCGATGACCCTGACGGCGTCGATGGCGTTTCTGCAGCGGCACTGGATGCTGCCGGTGGCCCTGGGCCTGCTGGCGCCGCTGGCGTATCTGTCCGCGGCGCGGGGTTTCCAGGCCGTACATTTCACCGCCCCGGCCTGGCTGGGCGTGGCAACACTGGCGCTGGGCTGGTGCGTGGCACTGTCGCTGCTGTGCGCCGTCGCCCGTCGCGGAACGCCCAGCAATCGTGACACCCCATTGATCGGAGCAGCCTGATGAGCATTCTGTGGTGGGTACTGCTGTACGCCGTGCTGATCATGGCCTGGGGTTGGACCTGGCAGCGCAGGCAGCGCAACATCGGCATCGTCGATGTCCTGTGGGCAAAGGGCGTGGCGGCAGGCGCGCTGCTGCTTGCATGGCTGGGCGATGGCGCGCTGCAGCCACGCATCGCACTGGCCGTGCTCGGTGGCCTGTGGGGAAGTCGTCTCGCCCTGCATCTGTGGYGCCGCGTACGCAGCGAGGAAGAAGACGGTCGCTACCGCTATCTGCRCGAACACTGGCACGGCCACCAGGGCAGGATCTTCGGCTTCTTCATGGCGCAGGCGCTGTTGGTGGTGCTGTTTGCGCTGCCGTTCACGGCCGTGGCCGGCAATCCCCACAGCGACATGCCTGGCTGGATCGCAGCGGCGGTCGTCGTGTGGCTGCTCAGCGTGGGCGGCGAAGCACTGGCCGACCGTCAGCTGGCACGCTTCCGCGCCGACCCGGCAAACAGGGGCCGGACCTGCCGCCAAGGACTGTGGCGGTACACGCGCCATCCCAATTACTTCTTCGAGTGGCTTCACTGGTTCACCTATGTACTGCTGGCAGCCGGCTCACCCTTGTGGTGGCTGGCCTGGTCCGGGCCGGTGCTGATGTACGTGTTCCTGCGCTACCTCAGTGGCGTTCCCTTCACCGAGAAACAGGCGCTGCGCAGTCGAGGCGATGACTATCGCGACTTCCAGCGCAGTACCCCGATGTTCTTCCCCTGGTTTCCGCGCAGCCCCAAGGAGTGATCCCGATGAACAGCACCCCGTCCCTTGCTCCGGTTGCCGATACGGAAGCCGGCCTTACCGGCTGGGCCGAGCGTGGCTGGCTGCCCGATGCGGCGCTGCGCGCGGGCATACGCCGCCTGTGTGCGCAACGCCTGGCCGAGGAGTCGAGCGGCAGCATGGAGGAGCAGGCCCAGCGCTTCAGCCGCCGTATCGCCGAGCTCGCTGGCAGCCCACTGGCACTGCACGTGGATGCGGCCAACCGCCAGCATTACGAGGTGCCTGCCGCCTTCTTCCAGGGCTGCCTGGGGCATCGCCTGAAGTACAGCAGCTGCTACTACCGCACCGGCCGCGAGACGCTGGACCAAGCCGAGGATGCGATGCTGGAGCTGTACGGGCAGCGCGCCGGATTGGCCGACGGCCAGGCCATTCTTGAGCTGGGCTGCGGCTGGGGCTCGCTGACGCTGTGGATGGCCGAGCGCTACCCGAACGCGCGCATCACCGCCGTGTCCAACTCGCACAGCCAGCGCAGCCATATCCTGGCGCAGTGCGAGGCGCGCGGGTTCGGCAACGTCGAGGTACTCACCCGGGACGTCAACCAGCTGGACCTGCCTGCCGCTGCATTTGATCGCTGCGTGTCGGTGGAGATGTTCGAGCATGTCCGCAACTACGACCGCCTGCTGGGCCGCATTGCCCGCTGGCTGAAGCCGGACGGTGCGCTGTTCGTACACATTTTCGCCCATCGCACGCTGATGTATCCGTTCGAGACCGAGGGCGACGACAACTGGATGGGCCGGCATTTCTTCACCGGCGGCCTGATGCCGGCAGCGGACACGCTGCTGCACTTCCAGCGCGACCTGGTGCTGGACCAGCGCTGGCTGCTGGACGGCACGCACTACCAGCGCACGGCCAACCATTGGCTGGCCAACCAGGATGCTGCCCGTGAACAGCTGCTGCCCGTGCTGGCACAGACCTATGGCGACGAAGCGGCGGCACGCATCTGGTGGCAGCGCTGGCGCATGTTCTGGATGGCCTGCGCCGAATTGTTCGGCTACGACGACGGCCAGCAATGGCTGGTCGCCCACTACCTGTTCCGCCCGCGTTGAAGGAGACCGCCCGCATGCGTATCGCATCGCTGTTCCCGCTGCTGGCCGTTGCCCTGTTCGGCGCAGGCTGCAGCAGCCACGACACCCGCCCCATCCCGCTGCCTCCGAAGGTGGACGTGCCGCGCTTCATGGGCGACTGGTATGTCATCGCCCATATTCCGTCCCGGCCCGAGCGCGAGGCCTTCGACGCGGTGGAAAGCTACGCGCTGCAGGCCGATGGCCGCATCCAGACCACTTTCACCTATCGCAAGGGCAGCTTCCAGTCGCCACAGAAGTCGATGCACCCAGTGGGCCGTGTGGAAAAACACGGCAATGGTGCGGTCTGGGGAATGCAGTTCATCTGGCCCATCCAGGCCGAATACCTGATTGCCTGGCTGGATGAGGGCTACACCCAGACCATCGTGGCCCGCAGCAAGCGTGACTACGTGTGGTACATGGCGCGCACGCCGCAGGTGAGCGAGGCGGACTACCAGCAGGCGGTCGCCCGCATCCAGGCAATGGGCTACGACACCGGCAAGCTGCGCCGTGTGCCGCAGTCGGTGCGCTGAGCCCGCGCGAAGTGATGTTGCAGAACAGAATGACGCTAGCGCCGAATCGGCCGTTGCCCCATGAATGGGGGAATATAGGGCTGCCCGGCCTTTCACGGATTATCAATCCCGCTTTATGTGATTAATATCACTTAAAGACATTTACTCCCATGCAATAAAGGCGGCGAAGATTCACCGGCCTCCGGCCACAGGGAGCGTGCCATGCAGGATGTCTCGCCGCATCAGTGCAAGGTTGTATCCGAACGGAAATGGTCGCTCAGCACGTTCATGGAGTTCTATGAGCGCGTACTGAGCCAGCGCATTTTCGGTCCCTACGGAAAGCTGCTGGCCGAGGAGATCGCTGGCGACATCCGGGCCGGTTTCAACGCGTCCGACGTCCTGGAGGTCGCCTGCGGCACCGGGGTCATCACCGCAAACCTTTACCAGCACCTGAGCAGGCCGCTCGGCCTACGGTTGGTCGCCACCGATCTCTCAGCGATCGCCGTGAACGTGGCACGCAGCGTGCTGAGCGATGAGGTGCAGCGCAACGTGCCCCTCCTTGCCGATGTGGACATGGCGGAGCTGCCCTTCGCCGACGCCAGCTTCGACGTCRTCGTCTGCGGGTTCGGCCTGATGTTCCCGCCGGACAAGGCCCGCGTCGCCCGCGAGTTCAGGCGCGTGCTCCGCCCTGGCGGACGGGTCTACGCCACGGCATTCCACTACAACCAGCTGTTCGAGCTGGCCCGCGAGCAGTCACGGCAGCACTTCGGCATGCCCTCCCGGCTGATGGATGCGGCCCTGAGCCTGACCGACCCGTCGCCCATCACACGGGCGTTCGCGATCGAAGGACTTTCCCCACGCGAGGGCGAGATGGCTGAACTGCGGCCCCTCGCGTTTGCCATGGGCGACGCCGATGTGCGCGAGTTCCTGTTCAACGCCTGCATCCTTCTGGAGGAGTTCAACCAGTGCGACGCCCCCAGCAGGGAACGCTATCTGGACGCGATGCTGGACGCCGTCCATGCAGCAGTGCCAGACCGGCGTTACCAGGTGGAAGCCTGGTTGCTGCGCGGCTGTGTCGATGCTGCACACACTCCTGCGCAGGCCGCCCTCCGGGCACCGGATTTCTCACCCCTGCTGGCGTTCCACCTGCCACTGCAGCAGGATGCGCGCGCGATGCGCGGCTTCGAAAGCGCTCGCGCACGGTTCCTCGCCGACCACCCCGATTATCCCCATGATCAGGTCGAGGCCATGCGCCAGCAGGAGTATGCGCGGCTGGATGAGCAACAGGTGACCTATCTGGATCACGTGGGCGGAACATTGCCACCCGACAGCCTGCTTGAGCAGGATTACCAGGCACTCAAGCGGACGATTCTCGGCAATCCGCACAGCGGATCGAAAGCATCCCAGGACGCACTCCATGGGGCGTGTGAACAGATCCACGCCTTCTTCGGAACCACGCCGGAGGAGTACGAAATACTGTTCACCGCCAATGCCAGCAGCGCAATCCGGTTGGTGGCCGAGTCATTCCCGTTCCAGGCCGGGTCGCAGGCTCTGCTGACCAAGGACAATCACACCTCGGTACACGGCTTGCGCGAGTACGCCACGGCGAAGGGCGCACAGGTGAAGTACATTCCGCTGGATGACGAGCTGCTGTTGCATGAAGGGCTGATGTGGCGCGCGTTGCAGCGGCTGCAGCCCGGCGCCCCGCATCTGCTCGCTTTTCCCGCGCAATCCAATGCGACCGGCGCCCGGCACGATCTGGCCTGGATCGAGCGGGCCCAGGCGCATGGCGCGACGGTGCTGTGTGACGCGGCGGCCCTGGTGCCGCAATACCGGCTTGACTGCGGCCGTCATCACCCCGATTTCGTGGTGGCGTCGTTCTACAAGATCTTCGGTTACCCCACCGGCGCCGGTTGCCTGCTCGCCCGGCGGGCCGCACTCGACCTGCTGAAACCGCCGTCGTTTGCCGGTGGTGGCGTGTGCTACTACTCCGGGCCATGGTCACCCACCGATCGCCTGCTGTACCGCGATGCGGGCCAGCGATTCGAAGTCGGCACGCCCAACTACGCCGCCTTCCCCGCCATCGCCAGAGGCTTTGAATTCGTGGCCGCGCTGGGCGGAGTGGAAGCGGTCGCGTTGCGCTCGCGTGCGTTGGCCGAGTGGCTGCAGGCGCAGCTGTCATCGCTTCGCCACCACATAGGCGGCGCGTTGCCGCTGTGCCAGATCTATGGCCCGCCCGCTGCGCAGCGGGGCGCGACGCTGATGCTGAACTTCTTCGACTGCTATGGCTCCATCCTGCCGCACGCCCGCATCAAGCGCGCCGCAGACCGGTTCGGCATCACCCTGCGCAATGGCTGCTTCTGCAACCTGGGCGCCGTCCAGCAGGCGACCTACGCGACCGCAGGCGCCGAGCACTGTGAGCTGGACAAGACCGGGAAGATTCTCGACTGCACCACATTCGACGAGAAGATCCTGGAGAAGGGTGATTGCGGTGCGGTCAGGATTTCGTTCGGGCTGGGATCGAATTTCACCGATGCGTATCGCTTCCTGCTGTTCGCCACCTGCCTGCTGGACACAGATGCTTCAGGCCTGGAATGTGTGATGGAGCAATCATCGGCACCGGCTCCGGAACCCCGGGTTGCCAGCACTGTGCAGGCTTGATCCGCTGCGGGGCCGTGCCCAGGCCGGACTGTCGCATTGCGGCGATGGGCTACGGAACGGGTGCCGCTGATCGGCCAGGCCTGATCAACCGCAGCCTGGCCTGTGACGCGAGATGAATGGGGGTACACCCAGCCGCTAGCCGCATGCAGCCTGCCTCCTCTATAGTCAGCCGAGCACGACAGGCGTGGTGCCTGTCCGGCAACTACAGGGAGTGGGTCATGGGTCTGGTACAAGCGGTGAAGGGTGCAGTCAGCGGTGTGCTGGCCGACCAGTGGAAGGACTTCTACACCGTGCCGACCGGCCTGCCGTCCACGGCAGCCCTGTTCGCGGCGGTGCCGCAGGGCACCAATGCCGGGCGCGGTTCGAACACCAGCGGCTCCTCCAACATCATCAGCAACGGTTCGAAGATCGTCGTGCCCGAGGGCTACGGCCTGCTGCTGTTCCAGGATGGCGCGATCACTGCCTTCGTGGCCGAGCCGGGTGGCTACGAGTGGCGTTCGGACGATCTGAACTCGCAGTCGATCTTCGCCGGCGACGGCCTGGTCAGCACCTTCATCAAGCAGAGCTGGGAGCGCTTCAAGTTCGGCGGCCAGCCGGGCTCGCAGCAGGCCGCCTTCTTTGTTTCGCTGAAGGAACTGCCGGACAACCGCTTCGGCACCCAGTCGGAAATCTACTGGGACGACGGTTTCCTCAACACCCAGGTAGGCGCGGTCACCCGTGGTTCGTACACGCTGAAGATCGTCGACCCGATCCTGTTCGTGAAGAACTTCGTTCCGGCCAGCTACCTGCGGCCGGGCCAGGTGTTCGACTTCACCGACCTGGACAATGCTGCTGCCAGCCAGCTGTTCAATGAAGTGGTGGGTTCGCTGGCGCCGGCGTTCAGCCTGTACACCAACGATCCGGGCAAGGGCAACCGCATCACCAAGCTGCAGCAGGATTCGCTGGGCTTTGCGCAGAGCCTGTCGGCCGCCGTCGAACAGGGCTACCAGTGGAAGTCCGATCGTGGCCTGGCCATCGTCAAGACCGCCATCGTCTCGATCGAGTACGACGCCAACACCCGCGAGCTGCTGAAGACCGTGCAGCGCGCCGATGCGCTGTCCGGCTCGCGTGGCAATTCCAACCTGCAGGCCAGCGTCGCCCAGGGCATCCAGTCCGCCGGTGAGAACGGCGGTGCCGCCGGGCTTGTCGGCGTGGGCATGGCATCGGGCATGTTCGGCGCGGGCAACCTGCAGCAGCCGGCAACYCCGGCCGCCCCTGCCGCCGACGATCCGGTGGCCAAGCTGAAGAAGGCCAAGGAAATGCTCGACCTGGGCCTGATCACCCAGACCGACTACGACGCGCTGAAGGCCAAGGCGCTGGGACTGTAAGAAGACGCAGGACGCGCAACCACCATGTCCGATCCCAGAAACACGCCTCCGCCGCTGCCCGGTTCCGCTTCAGCACCCCCGCCCCTGCCGGCGGCGGTGCTGGACGGCCCCGGTTCGCCGCAGGATGTCCCTCCCCTGCCCGGCAGCTTCCCGCTGGATACTTCCAAGCTGCCTGAGGCCATCCGCAACGAAGTCGAGGCGCCCGACCCGGTCGCCATCGACACCGCTGCGGCCGAACTGAAAGACGGCCTCAACCGCTGCCCCAAGTGCGGCGCCACCGACATACGGCCCAAGCTGGGCACCGACATCCTGGTCTGCCTGTACTGCCGTCACCAGTGGCATGGCGCGCGGGTGGAGGAGGAATTCGGGCTGGGCGAAGCCATCGACCAGCTGCGTGGCACCGTCATTGCATCGGGCGCACGCGATATCGATGCCGACACCTCGGCACTGATGACCTTCAAGTGCACCGGTTGCGGCGCCGAAGTCACGGTCAACACCGAAAGCACGATGACGGCGCGCTGCCACTGGTGCCGGCATGTGTTCGGCGTGAACGAACAGATCRCCAACGGCGCGGTGCCCGACGCCGTGCTGCCGTTCCATATCAAGAAGGAGGATGCGGTCGCGCGCATCCGCCAGTTCGTCGACAAGCGCCGGATGTTCGCGCTCAAGGCGTTCAAGGAACAGTTCACCCCGGAAAACGTGGTGGGCGTGTACCTGCCCTACATGATCGTCGACGGCAATGTCAGCGCAGCGGTGGCTGGCAAGGGTGAGATCAAGACCCGCGAGTACACCCGTGGCACCGAGAAGAACAAGCAGACCTACTACGACGCGGATATCTACCAGGTGGAACGCCAGGTCGATTTCACCGTGGACGACCTGCCGCTGGAATCCTCTGCCGAGCGCGGCAACCTGGACACGCGCGCCAACACCAACAACATCATCAACACGATTCTGCCGTTCGACACCAAGAACGCGGTGAAGTGGAACGCCTCGTACCTGGCCGGGTTCACTTCGGAAAAGCGCAACCTGGACG
>NZ_JBFTNR010000100.1:0-8018 GCF_056665995.1 Stenotrophomonas sp. 05L44_2 | reverse complement strand
GAGCTGAGCACGGCGGCGGCCACGGCGATCAGGCTGCCGGACGTGAAGCCGGCCGTGCCCGGCCGCACGATCACCAGCACGCCGATGAAGCCGACCACCACCGCTGCCCAGCGCCGTACGCGTACCGTTTCGCCCAGCCACAGCACCGCCGCGATGGTGACGAACAACGGGGTGGAGTAGGACAGCGAAACGGCCTGTGCCAGGGGCAGGTGGCCCAACGCCCAGAACGCGCACAGCATCGAGCCCAGGCCGATCGCGCTGCGCAGGAAATAGCGCGGCAGCTGCTGGGTCTTCAACGGGGCATGGCCTGGGCGCAGCAGCATCGGCAGCAGGGCGAGCAGGCCGAAGGCATTGCGGAAGAACGCCACTTCCTGGGTCGGCACGTAGCGGGTGGCGTAGCGGATCGCCACCGCCATCAGTCCAAACGCCATGGTGCTGCCGAGCATCAGCAGCGCCGCCCGCAATGGGGTGGCGCTGGCGGGTAGGGCGGGTGTGCTCACCACTGTGCGCCGAGCAGGCGGGGCTCCGGTTCGATCGGCACGCCGAACTTCTCCAGTACCGAGGCGGAGATCCGCCGTGCCAGCGCCAGCAGTTCAGTGCCGGTGGCGTTGCCGTGGTTGACCAGCACCAGCGCGTGGCTGGGCGCAACGCCGGCATCACCTTCGCGGAAGCCCTTCCAGCCACAGGATTCGATCATCCAGGCCGCCGAGACCTTGCGGCGGTCATCACGGTCCGCCGGGAACACCGGCAGCTCGGGGAAGTGCTGCAGCAGCACCTCCACCTGTTCCAGCGGCAGCACCGGGTTCTTGAAGAAGCTGCCTGCGTTGCCCAGTACGTCGGGGTCGGGCAGCTTGCGGCGACGGATCGCGATCACCGCATTGGCCACGTCCACCGCGCTCGGCAGTTCCACGCCCTGCGCCTGCAGTTCTTCGCGGATGCCGGCGTAGCCCATGCGCAGGTCGTGCAGCAGCGGCAGTTTCAGTTCAATGGCGGTGATCAGGTAGCGGTCCGGCTGCTGCTTGAACACGCTGTCGCGGTAGGCGAAGCCACACTGTTCGTTGTCCAGCCGTACCCAGGTTTTTTCCTGGCAGTCCCAGGCCTCTACGGTCTGGATGAACTCGCCGACCTGCGCGCCATAGGCGCCGATGTTCTGGATCGGCGATGCGCCGGCGGTGCCGGGAATCAGGGCCAGGTTTTCCAGGCCGGACAGGCCTTCCTGCAGCGACCACATCACCAGCCCGTGCCAGGACACGCCGGCTCCAGCGCGGATCACGGCGTGGTCAGCACGGTGTTCGAGGAAGCTGATTTCGCGGTTGCCGAACACCAGCACGGTGCCGGGCAGGTCCTCTGCGATCAGCACATTGCTGCCGCTGCCGAGCACCAGCAGCGGGCCATTGGCCACTTCCGGCAACGCCAGAACCTCCGGCAGCAGCGCGGCGTCGTGCAGTTCTAGCAACTGCGCTGCGCTGGCCTGCACGTGGAACGTGTTCAGGGCCTGCAGTGGCGCGTTGTGGGTGAGGGTCCAGCGCAGCGGTGCTGCAGCGTTGTTGGTGTCGTCCATGGGCGTGCTCACAGGGGTGCCACCGCGCCGCGGCTGGGCGCCTCGCGTCGGCGACGGATCGCCTCCACGCAGTCGGCGACCAATGCCGGGCCCTTGAAGATCAGGCCGCTGTAGCACTGCACCAGCGCCGCACCGGCGGCCATCTTGGCCACGGCGTCGGCACCGGACAGGATGCCGCCGACACCGACCAGCGGCACTGATTCGGGCAGGCGTGCACGCAGGCGGCGCAGTACCAGGGTGGACTGTTCCAGCACCGGTGCGCCGGACAGCCCGCCGGCTTCATTGGCCAGCGGATCGCCGGCAACCCGGCTGTGGTCGATGGTGGTGTTGGTGGCGATCACGCCGTCCACCTGCAGTTCGCCAAGTACGCGCGCGGCCGCGTCGATGTCGCGCTCGCTGAGGTCCGGGGCCACCTTCACCAGCATTGGCACGCGTCGGCCATGCTGCGCGGCCAGCGATTCCTGGCGCTCACGCAGCTGGCTGACCAGCTGCCGCAGCGCGGTCTCTTCCTGCAGCTCGCGCAGGCCGGCCGTGTTGGGCGAGGAAATGTTGACGGTGATGTAGTCGGCCAGCGGGTACACCTTGTCCATGCAGGCGATGTAGTCATCGGCCGCCTGTTCGTTGGGGGTGTCCTTGTTCTTGCCGATGTTGATGCCGAGCAGGCCGCGCCGGTTGCGCGCGCGTTCGACGTTGCGCACCAGCGCATCCACGCCGGCGTTGTTGAAGCCCATGCGGTTGATGATCGCGTTGTGCGCCGGCAGCCGGAACAGGCGTGGCTTGGGGTTGCCGGCCTGCGGTCGCGGCGTGATCGTGCCGATCTCCACGAAGCCGAAGCCCAGCGCGAACAGTGCATCGATGTGCTCGCCATTCTTGTCCAGGCCGGCAGCAAGGCCGACCGGATTGGGGAACGTCAGCCCGAACACCGTGCTGGGCATCGGCGCGATGCGTGCGGCCACCAGCGGCGTGGTGCCGGTGCGATAGGCCAGGTCCAGAGCGGACAGGCCGAGACCGTGGGCGCGTTCGGCGTCGAGCGAGAACAGGAAGGGGCGGGCAAGCGAATACATGCGTTGGTTTCAGTCCAGCGTGCCGAGGAAGGCTCGGGTTCGATATTCAAAAGCGACCTGGCCGTCGACCGCGTGGGCGGCGAACAGGTCCTGCAGCGCAGCCAGCATCGGCGCGTGGCGCGGATGGCCGGGCTGCGGCGCGTAGGAAGAAGACAGCAGGCGCCCGCGCAGGGCGTCCAGGTCCAGGTGCTGCACGTTCGGCAGCTGCACCATGCCGCGCAGGCCGGAGCCGAACCAGGCCTGCATGGTGGCATCGTCCTGGTAGCGTTCGGCCACGGCGGTGTAGTCGGTGCCGTAGTCCAGCAGCAGTTGTTCGTAGCCGACCAGGAACGGGCTGGCATCGAGCAGGCGCGAATTCCAGTAGATCAGCGCCAGGCCGCCCGGGCGCAGGATGCGCTGCCACTCGGCGCGCACGGCCACGGTGTCGAACCAGTGGAAGGCCTGCGCGGCGCCGACCAGATCAACGCTGGCATCGGCCAGCCCGGTGGCCTCGGCGCGGCCATCGACGGCGGAGAACTGCGGATACTGCGGCGCCAGCCAGTGCTCGGCGGCGGCGCGCATCGCCGCGTTGGGTTCGACGGCGACCAGTGGATGGCCGGCGGCCAGGAACTGCCGGCTGGAGATGCCGGTGCCGGCGCCGATGTCAGCGACACGCGCGCTGGTTGCCACGGCCATGGGGCCATGCAGCCAGTCCATCAGGGCAGGCGGATAGTCCGGGCGGTAGCGGACATAGTCCGCGACGCGGCTGCTGAAGCGTTCAGTGCTGTCGGCGGAGGTCATCGTGCTTTCACCAGCGCAGTCCAGGTTTGGCGTCGGCGCCGGCGGCCACCATCGCGAAGATCAGGATGGCCACCAGGCCCACCGCAGCGAGGATGTTGAGCCAACCCATGATCAACCCGGCCAGGGCCATGCCATCGCCGTCCTGTTCGCCGGCGCGGCGGCGGATCTCGGCGCGGGCCAGGTGCCCGGTGATGATGGCAACAAGGGCAGCGACACCCGGCAGCACGGTCCAACTGCAGATGCCCGCGATCAGGCTGACCACGGCCAGGGCGTTGCTCTGTCGGGGTGGCACGCTCATCGAGTCCTCCGTGGCAGTGCCGACATGATAGTGCGTCTGCCCCGGCAATCCCATGGTCCGGCCAATGCAAGGCTGCCAGGCAAGGTTGGCAACCATCGGAGCCGAGCGCGGGGTGGCTTTGGCAGGCGCCGACCTTGGTCGACGAATGCGGCGCCAACCAAGGTTGGTAGCTACCGAGGGATCGGCTAGCCCATCAGCACCTGGCCGCCATCGACATTGAGCACGTGGCCGGTGATCCAGCGCGCCAGCGGCGAGCACAGGAACAGCGCGGCATCGGCGATCTCGCGCGGCTGCCCGAAGCGGCCGAACGGAATCTTCGCCAGGGTGCCGTGGTACAGGGCGGGATCTTCGACACGACGTCGATCCCAGAGGCCATCGGCAAATTCGATCGAGCCCGGTGCGATGGCGTTGACSCGGATCCGSTSCGGSGCCAGCGCCAGGGCCTGCGACGTCGTGTAGTGCGACAGCGCGGCCTTGGCCGCCGCATACGGTGCGCCGCCGGGACGCGGTTGCTGCGCGGCGATCGAGGACAGGTTGAGGATGCAGGCGTCGGACGAGGCGCGCAGCCACGGCAGCGCAAGGCGCGAGGCGCGGACCGCCGCCATCAGATCGATCTGCAGGCTGGCGGCCCAGCCGTCTTCGTCATCGGCCATGCCGTAGCCGGTGGCGTTGTTGACCAGCACATCGATGCCGCCGAGCGCGTCGGCAGCGGCCTGCAGCCAGGCGCCGATGCGGCCGAGGTCGCCCAGATCGGTGGCGAAGGTGTGCAGCTGCGTGCTCTGGGCCTGCGCATCGGCCTGCAGGGCGTCAAGTCCGGCCTGGCCGCGGGCGCAGGCCGAGACCTGCGCACCGGCGCGGGCGAAGGCCAGCGCCAGTTCGCGGCCGATGCCCTTGCTGCCACCGGCGATCAGCACCCGGCGGCCGGTGAAATCGATCACCGGCCGGCCGTCGCGCGGGGAGGCGCTCTCCGCCATCACAGGTCGAACTTGATGCCCTGGGCCAGCGGCAGCGAATCCGAATAGTTGATGGTGTTGGTCTGGCGGCGCATGTAGACCTTCCATGCATCCGAACCGGACTCGCGACCACCGCCGGTGTCCTTCTCGCCACCGAAGGCGCCACCGATTTCCGCGCCCGAGGTGCCGATGTTGACGTTGGCGATGCCGCAGTCCGAACCGGCCGCCGACAGGAAGCGCTCGGCGGTCTTCAGGTTGGTGGTGAAGATCGACGAGGACAGGCCCTGCGGCACGCCGTTCTGCATGTCGATGGCTTCGTCCAGCGTGCTGTACTTCATCACGTACAGGATCGGCGCGAAGGTCTCGTGCTGCACCACTTCATCGCTGTTCTTCAGGCCGGTGACGATGGCCGGCAGCACGAAGTTGCCTGCGCGGTCGATGCGCGTGCCGCCGGTTTCGATGGTGCCGCCGCTGGCCTTGGCCTTTTCGATGGACGCCAGGAACTGCTGCACGGCGCCGTCGCTGTTGAGCGGGCCCATCAGGTTGGCCGGGTCGGTCGGATCGCCGATCTTGCCTTCCACCTGCTTGTACGCCTTGACCAGCGTGGCCAGCACGTCGTCATGGATGGATTCGTGCACGATCAGGCGGCGGGTGGTGGTGCAGCGCTGGCCGGCGGTGCCGACCGCACCGAACACGATGCCGGGAATCGCCAGCTTCAGGTCGGCGGTTTCGTCGAGGATGATSGCGTTGTTGCCGCCCAGTTCCAGCAGGCAGCGGCCAAGGCGGTGGGCGACCTTCTCGGCGACCGTGCGGCCGACCTGGGTCGAGCCGGTGAAGCTGATCAGCGGCACGCGCTTGTCGGCCACCATCTTTTCCGACAGCGCGGTGCCGGCGTCGTTGATCAGGAAGAACAGGTCCGGGAAACCGGCATCGCGCAGCGCTTCATTGCAGATGCGCATCGAGGCGATGGCGGTCAGCGGCGTCTTGTTGGACGGCTTCCACAGGCAGATGTCGCCGCAGATCGTGGCCAGGAACGAGTTCCATGCCCACACCGCCACCGGGAAATTGAACGCGCTGATGATGCCGACCAGGCCGAGCGGCTGGTACTGCTCGTACATGCGGTGGCCGGGGCGTTCGGAATGCATGGTGTAGCCGTACAGCATGCGGCTCTGGCCCACGGCGAAGTCGGCGATGTCGATCATCTCCTGCACTTCACCGTCGCCTTCAGGCTTGCTCTTGCCCATTTCCAGCGCGACCAGCGAACCCAGCGCATCCTTGTGCTTGCGCAGCGCTTCGCCGCACAGGCGCACTGCTTCACCGCGACGCGGGGCCGGCGTGGTGCGCCAGACCTTGAAGGCTTCCTGGGCGCGCGCGATGACGGTTTCGTACTCGGCTTCGGTGGTGGCGCGGACCTGCGCGATCGGCTCGCCCGTGGTCGGATTGATCGGGGTGATCAGTTCACCGCCGGTAGCGCTCGACCACTCCCCGTTGCCCAGGTAGGTGCCAGCGTTGATCGCGTCCAGACCAAGGGACTTGAGCAGCTCGGAAGACATGCAGACTCCTGTGTTTCGTTACGTTGTGTTTGGTGCCGTCGCGGGCAGGTGGGGGCGCGACGAACTGAGCCGCCGATGGTAGCAGAGCGCCCGGACTGGCCATGGTGCGCCGCGCCAGTGGCAATGGTGTGGCAGATGAAAGCTTGGAGGGCAGGGCGGCTTGCCTGTAAACTTGGCGGCTGCATGGCCCCGTAGCTCAGCTGGATAGAGCGTCCCCCTCCTAAGGGGAAGGTCGCCCGTTCGAATCGGGCCGGGGTCACCATAATCAATGACTTAGGTCAGCACAGTGGCGTGCAATTCCCACTGTTTCCCGCATATCCACAGGATTTGGTCCCAGTGGTCCCAGCGGTCCCGCTCAGTACCTGAGCTTCGCCACAGCGCCATCGTCGCCTTCAGGCGTCAGATGGGCGTAGAACTTCTCGGTCGTGGCGTAATCGGCGTGGCCCGCCAAGATCTGCACCCTTCGCAACGGCACCCCAGCGATGACCATATGGGCGCAGAAGGTGTGCCGTAGCCGGTGCAGGCTGCCGCCRATTCCCGCACGCTTGGCATCCGAGGCGAACCAGTCGGATACCGTGTCCTTGTGCACGGCGACCAGCGGATCGGGTAGGTGGCGCAGCGCCCAGCGCGCATACCGGTTCAGCGGCACCTCGCGCCACTTGCCCGACTTGGTGCGTCCCTCGCCATCTTCGTCTGGATCGCTCTCGACCCTGAGCTTCCGCCCGGTCACTGAATCCTTGCCCAGCCCAACCAGCTCGCCACGGCGCAGCCCCGTGTGGGCCATGAACAGCCACAGGGGCGCCCGGCTTGGGTTTGCTCGGTAGAGCTTGCGCATCGCCCCCCGGTCGTAGAACCGCACGGCGACGCTACGGACGCCGCGCGGTGCCTGGGTTTCCTCCAGCGGGTTGAAATCCAGTTCCTTCCACTTCACGCCACGACGAAATGCCGCCTGCAGCCTGCGCACTTCCTTGCCTACGGTCTCCGGGGCCACCTTATCTTTGGTCAGGCGGTCCGTCTTGTAGGACTCCATTTCCATCGGCCGCAGGGTATCGATGGGGCGATGGCCGAACCGGGCAATGAACAACCGAACCTCGCTCTTGGCCTTGCCGTGCGTGGTCGGGTGCTCGGCCTTGTACCAATCCAGGTACGCCTCCAGGAAGTCCCTGACAGTGGGTAGCCGGGGAAGGATACGCACGCCATGGGTCAGTTCCGCTTCTTTCGCTGCTCGTACGCCCTCAGCTTCGCGTGGGCCGACGCGACCAATGGCGACACGGCTTCGCTTGCCGCCTTCCCGCCAGTTGAGGTACGCGGCGCCGTCCCGCCAGAAGATTGTGACCTTGACCATTGTCTGGAGCCGTAGATTGCAGAGTAGAGGGCAGCTTTCTCGTAGAGCTTTCTGCCCATGAAATTTCGGGGTTCGATGCCGTAGTCGGCGATGTTCGAATCGAACTGGCTTCGGGACACCCCGCAGTAGTGCGCGGCCTCGTCCACGGTCAGCCAGTCCTTTCCGACGATGTCCAGCTTTTCAGCAGCTCCCATCGGGTCCTCCTTCAGTTCGCGGCCAGCGCAGCGCGCAGCTGCTCGTCTGGATCCGGATAGCAGTCCATGTAGGCGCCGATCACTTCGGCCGCGACTTGCGGGACGATGGCGTTGCCGTAGGCGCGCAGGCGTCCCACGCGGCCGGGAACCCCATGAGCCAGCAGACGAATGCTGGGTTCAAACCGCCGGGCTTTCCCGTCGTGTCCGATGATCCATCCGGCTTGATCCCAAGCGCCAGGGCTACCGACTGATTCAGCGGCACTCCAGTGT
>NZ_JBFTNR010000099.1:0-8040 GCF_056665995.1 Stenotrophomonas sp. 05L44_2 | reverse complement strand
AGTCCGGGTCCAGCCCGCGCAGGGCCGGGTTCTGGAACTGCATGGCCGAACGTCGTTTCCCCTTGGCCGAGGCATGCAGCTCGAGACAGCCGGTCTGCCGCGCCACGGCGGCGATGTTGCCCGGGCCCAGCCCTGCGCCGGCCATGACGCTGATCCTGCCGGCCGCCTGCGCGACCAGCGCGGCCAGTACATCGGCACCGGCGTCTGCGCTGGCCTGGCCGCCGGACGTCAGCACCCGCTGGCAGCCCAGCCCGATCACCTGCTCCAGCGCCGCCGGCAGATCGCGCGCGGCATCGAAGGCACGGTGGAAGGTCACCTGCAACGGGCCGGCCGCGCGCAGCAGGTCGCGGCACAGCGGCAGGTCGATATCGCCCTGCGCATCCAGCGCACCGATCACCACGCCATCGCAGCCCAGCGCGCGGCACTGGGTGATGTCGCGCAGCATCAGCTCGGTTTCCAGCGCGTCGTAGTGGAAATCCCCCGGACGCGGCCGCACCAGCACGAACAACGGAATCTGCAGCCGCTCGCGGGCGATGGCGATGCTGGCAAACGACGGCGTGGTACCGCCTTCGGCAAGGTTGTCGAACAGTTCGATGCGATCTGCRCCACCGGCCTGCGCGGCCAACGCCGAAGCCACCGAATTGCTGGCGATCTCCAGCGTCAGGCGYGCGCTCACGCCTGCGTGCTCGTATAGATCGACGGTGAGTCGCGYAGGTCATCCTGGCGCTGCGCATCGCACACCGCRTAGACGAAGCCGCGATGCAGTGCATAGGCACCCACCTCGCCCTGCTTGTTCATGGCAAGGAAGCAGACCTGCAGCGTGCGGCTGGCTTCGGGTCGCTTGCGCACCACCCGGTCGATCGCTTCGCGACAGGCCTGTGCCGGCGAACGGCCCTGGCGCATCAGCTCGACCACCAGGAACGAGGCCGCGTTGCGGATCATTTCTTCGCCCACACCCGAGGCGGTGGCCGCGCCCACGTCGTTGTCCACGTAAAGGCCGGCGCCGATGATCGGGCTGTCGCCGACCCGGCCGTGCAGTTTCCAGGCCATGCCGCTGGTGGTGCAGGCACCGGCCAGGTTGCCCTTGGCGTCCAGTGCCAGCATGCCGATGGTGTCGTGGTTATCGCTGTTGCCGGGAAGACCGCGGCGCTCGGCATTGATCTGCGGCGCGTACTTTTCGGTCTTCAGCCACTCACGCCAGGCCGCTTCGGCCTTCGGCGTCAGCAGGTGCTGGCGCTGGAAGCCCTGCTGCACGGCGAACTGCTGGGCGCCCTCGCCCACCAGCAGCACATGCGGGCTGTTCTCCATCACCCTGCGGGCCACCGACACCGGGTGCAGGATGTCGACCAGCGCAGCAACCGCGCCACAGCGGCCGTCACCATCCATGATGCTGGCGTCCAGGCTCAGCACGCCGTCGCGGTCCGGGTTGCCACAATGGCCGACGGTGGGATTGCACAGCTCGCTTTCGGCCCAGCGTGCACCGGCTTCCACCGCATCCAGCGCACTGCCGCCCTGCGCCAGTACCTTCCACGCGGCCTGGTTGGCCGGCACGCCGAAGTCCCAGGTCGAGACCACCTTGGCGCCACCGTGCGTACGCGCCTTCACCGCCGGCAACGCTGCCACGCCTGCGGCCAGTGCACCGGCCTGCAAAAACTGCCTGCGATCCACCATCTTCGCCTCCGTCTGCATGCTGCGCCCGCCGGCCCGATGCCGGCAGCGCCGATCAATCGTGCGCGGGGGTCCGCGCTGCGTGCCAGGCTGCGGCACCGAGCACACCCAGCTGGCCATGTTCGACCCGCCACACCGGCACCTGGCGCAGCACGTCGGTCAGCACCCCCTTGTTGAGGAAGCGCTCACGGAAACGGCCGTCGGCCAGGAAGTCCTGCACATGGGTGGAAATGCCGCCGGCCAGGTACACCGAGCGCGCGCCCACGGCGATCGCCGCGTCGCCGGCCAGGCTGCCCAGCCAGGCGCAGAACACCTGCAGGGTTTCCACTGCCAGCGCGTCGTCGCCTTGCCGCGCAGCCGCGATCAGCGCTTCGGTGCTGGTCCATTGCGGAGCCACGCCGCGCAGTTCGCACAGGCAGGGATACAAGTTCATCAGGCCGCTGCCGGACAGCACGCGTTCGTTGTCCACATGCGGCCAGCGCTGCAGCAGCTGGCCCAGCACATGCAGTTCCAGCGCATTGCCGGCGCCCAACGCAGCGTGTCCGATCTCGCTGGCCAGCACCGGGCGCTCGCCATCGGCGAAGCGCAACGCGGCGCCCAGGCCGGTGCCCGGCCCCAGCACCAGTGCCGGGAAGGTCTTGGCCGGATCGGCATCGCCATTCAGCGGCACCAGCGTGTCGGCCTGCAGGTAGGGAATGGCCAACGCCACTGCTTCGAAATCATTGATCAGCTGCAGGTCGGGCAGGCCCGACTCGCGGCGCGTCGCCGACAACGACACCGTCCACGGCAGATTGGCATTGATCAGGGTATCGCCGTCGAGCAGGCCGGCGATGGCGACCACCGCACTGGCCATCGGCTGGCCGAGACTGGCGGTGAAATCGGCCAGGATCGCCGCCAGGCTGGGGTGGTCGGCGCAGGCGTAGGTGCGGTAGCTGCCCAGCCGCGGCGCCTGCCCCGGCAGGGTCTCAGCCAACGCAAGACGAGCGAAGGTACCGCCGACATCGGCGACGACCAGGCTGCGGGGGACGCCGCTGCGGGCGGACTCGGATGGCGCCGGGGACACTGCTGCAACGTTCACGCTGGCCTGCTTGGATCGATTGAATCGTGCCGATTCTCAGGCATCGGACGGCCTTTGCCTAGCGCGACGACAGCGCCGCCCGGGTCACATGCCTTCCTGCTCGGCCACCTGCACACCGTCCACCAGCACCCGCAGGCGCTGCGGGCGGAACCCGGCGAACAGCAGCGGCCGGGTCCGCTCCACCAGCACTTCATGGCCGGCGATATGGCGCTGCCACGACTGTACCAGCGAGAACGAGAAGTGCGTGCCCGGATGCAGCGGATGCTGCACCCAGACCTTCTCGCTGGCGCTCTGCAGCATCATCGCGCCGGTGAACCAGTGGCGGCTGAGGGTGACCGGGGTGGTGCCGGCCATGAAGCGGATATCCATGCTGCGTCCTTTCGTGATGGAAGTTGGTGATGGCAGCCCGGCCCGCGCTCAGGGCTGCGCGGTCTGCAGGCTGTAGCTGGTGCTGGCGGTGAACACCGCACCATCGGGCTGGGTGGAGCGCACCTCGACCTTGTGGCTGCCCACGGCCAGGTCGGTCGGCAACGCGCCACGCCACAGGTGCGGCGAGGCGGTGGCTTCCGGCGAACGGTCGTAGCCGCGCAGCGTGGAAGCCAGGTCGTCGGCCACGTTCTCCACCAGCAGGCGCGGATCAGGCTGGCTGACCTGCTTCATCGGCTGCCAGGCGCCGCCATCGACGCGGTACTCGACCACGCTGGCGTCCTCGCCCATGTACACGTTGGCATAGATGCCCCACGCCGGGTACGCGCCCTTGCGCAGCACCTTCGGTGCATGCAGGCCGATCTGCTCGCTGGCGGCCGCACCGGCCACCCGGTACTGCAGGCGATAGCTGCCGTTGCCGGCCACGTCCAGCAACGCATAGCCCTTCGGCGTGCCGTCGCTCATGGTGCTGTCCGGTACGCCGGCGGCATTCTTCACGCCCGACCAGAACGCACCGCAGTTGGCACCGACGTTGTACTCGTGCAGCGGCCTGGCGCCCTGCCAGCCGTCGGCTTTACCGTGATAGACGTGCTGCTGGGTGTGGCTGTGGCCACTGAGCACCAGCACGTTGCGGAAGTCCTTCAGCAGGTCGAACAGGCGCTGGCGGTCGGCATGGCGGAAGGTCTCGCGCCCCGGTGCCGCATCGAACAGCGGGATGTGCATGCCCAGCACCAGCAGGCGGTCCTTGTGCAGGCCCTTCAGGTAGGCAGCGAGGAAAGCGAACTGATCCTCGCGCAGGCCACCCACATACCTGGGCTTGGCGTTGGGGTCGTACACCACGTCGTCGAGGAACACGAAACTGGCGCCCCCCTCTTCCACTGCATAGGTATCGGGGCCGTAGATGTTGCGCCAGCTGTCCAGCGAATGCGCATCATTGGCCGCGTCGACATCCAGGTCGTGGTTGCCGGGTACGTGGAACCACGGCACGCCAAGTTCGGTGGTGACCTTGTTGATCGCCGGGTACAGGGTCAGGTCGTCGTTGACGATGTCACCCAGGGTGGTGCCCAGGCGGGCCTTGGTCTGGCCCACCAGCGGCGCCACGATGGACTGCCGGTAGTAGCCGATGTCCTGCAGGCTGGCGGTCTGCGAGTCGGTGAACACCAGCATCTGGAAACCACGGCGGCTGTCATGCCGGTCGTTCTGCAGGGCGAAGTCCCAGTTGCGGGCAACGTCACTGGTCGCGGCGATGCCACCGTACTTCAGCGCCGGAGAACCATTCGGCCGGTAGTGCCGCCAGAACGACGGCAGGCCGTCGGCGGCCTTCGGGAAGGAATAGGCATCGGGCTTGATCACGAAGACCGTCTGCCCGTCACGCACCGGCAGGCTGTAGCTGCCGTCGGCGGCGGTCTTGACGATGGTTTCGCCGTTGGACACCTGCACGCCGGCCAGGCCCGGATCGGTCGCACCGCGGCCCGGCTTGCCGTCACGCTCCAGATAGACCTTGCCGCTGACCACGGTATCGGCGGCCCAGGCCGGCGAGGTCAGCAACAGGCAGCACAGCCAGGCGGCAGGCAGTTTCATGGGGGCGGTCCGGGAAAAAGAGACCGCCTATTGTAGATTCCGGCGATGACATCGCGCACGCGATTGCCGCTTTTCCTGTCGTGCCGGCCGCTGGCCGGCATTCCACCAGGCGTCCCTTGATCATCGGGTTGCCGGCCAGCGGCCGGCGCTACCGCACCTCTAACGATGGCGCTTTTCCAGCACGTCGCGGGCATCTTCCAGCGACAGCCCGCGCGCGCGCAGCAGCACCAGCAGGTGGTACAGCAGGTCCGACGCCTCGCCCAGCAAGGCCTCATCGTCCTGCGCCACCGCGGCCAGCGCCGTCTCCACGCCTTCCTCGCCCACCTTCTGCGCGATGCGGCGGATGCCGCCTTCGAACAGGGACGTCGTATAGCTGCCGGAGGGGCGCAGCGCCTCACGCACGGCGACCAGCTGGTCCAGGCCACCGAGGAAGTCCTTCGGTGCGCCGTCGAAGCAGCTTTCCGCGCCGGTGTGGCAGGTCGGACCTGCCGGGCGCGCCAGCACCAGCAGCGTATCGGCATCGCAATCGACGCTGATCGACTGCACCGCCAGCACATTGCCGGACTGCTCGCCCTTGGTCCAAAGACGCTGCTTGCTGCGGCTGAAGAAGGTCATGTGGCCGATGGCCAGCGTCGCTGCCAGCGACTCGGCGCTGACGTAACCCAGCATCAGCACCTGCAGGGTGTCGGCGTCCTGCACAACGGCCGGCAGCAGCCCATCGCCCTTGTCCCAGTCCAGCGTTTCCAGCGCCTGCGGCGACGGCCGCACATCAATAGACATCCCGCACCTCGATCTGCTGCTCGCGCAGGTAGCGCTTCAAGTCGGGAATGGCGATGGCGCCACTGTGGAATACGCTGGCCGCCAGCGCACCGTCAACGTCGGCCTGGTCAAAGGCCTGGGCGAAGTGCTCCATCGTACCCGCACCGCCCGATGCGATGAGGGGCACCTGGCACAGCGCACGTGCCTGGCGCAGCTGCTCGACGTCATAGCCACGGCGCACGCCATCGCTGTCCATGCAGTTCAGCACGATCTCGCCGGCACCCCGGCGCTGCGCCTCGACGATCCAGTCCAGCGTGCGCAGCGGCACTGCCTGGGTTTTGTCCGGGTCGCCGCTGAAACGGCGCACGCGCCACTGGCCGTCGTCCTCGCGTACCGAGTCGACACCGACCACCACGCACTGCACGCCGAATTCTTCGGCCAGTTCGCTGATCAGTTCCGGGCGGCCCAGCGCGGGCGAGTTGATCGAGATCTTGTCCGCACCGGCGAACAGCACACGACGCGCGGTCTCCACGCTGTCGATGCCGCCGGCCACGCAGAACGGGATATCGATCAGGCGCGCGATGCGCTCGATCCAGGCCACGTCCACCGACCGTGCCTCCGGGCTGGCGCCGATGTCATAGAACACCAGCTCGTCGGCACCCTGGTCGCGATAGCGCTGCGCCAGTTCAGCGATGTCCCCCATGTCGACGTGATCGCGGAAACGCACGCCCTTGACCACGCGGCCATCGCGCACGTCCAGGCACGGAATGATCCGGCGGCTCAGCATGCCAGCGCCTCCGCCAGGTCCATGCGCTGTTCCAGCAATGCCTTGCCGAGGATCGCGCCGCCACAACCGGCGGCCTGTGCCGCAGCCACGTCGGCCACATCGCGGATACCGCCTGACGCCTGTACCGCCACGCCCGGCAGCAACGCTGCGAGGTGCTGGTACAGGCTGATGTTGGGCCCGGCGAGCATGCCATCGCGGGCGATGTCGGTGCACAACAGGTGACGCATGCCGGCCTGTGCATAGCGTTCGGCCAGCGCATCCAGGGTCACCCCCGCGTTCTCGGTCCAGCCATGCACCGGCAGCTGCCATTGCCCCTGCGCGTCCTGCCGTGCATCGAGGGCGATGGTCAGCCGCTCCGGGCCGAACTCGCCCAGCCAGCCGATCACCTGCGCCGGCTCGCGCACCGCCAGTGAGCCGATCACCACGCGGCTGGCGCCGGCATCGAGGATGCGTGCCACGTCGTCACGGCCACGCACGCCGCCACCGGTCTGCACCTGCAGCGGGGTCTGCGCACGGATCGCGGCCAACAGCGGCGCCAACGTGTAGCCACCGGCACGTGCGGCATCCAGATCGACCAGGTGCATCCACTGTGCGCCCTGCGTGGCGAATGCCTGCGCACGCGGCAGCGGGTCGTCGCCATAGTGGGTTTCCTGCGCGTAGTCGCCCTGGCGCAGCCGCACGACGCGGCCGTCGCGGATATCCAGTGCGGGGTAGACGATGAAACTCATGCAGCGGTGCCCTCGAGGAAATTGCGCAGCATCAGCGAACCGGTATCGCCGGACCGCTCGGGATGGAACTGGGCGCCGAAGTAGCGGCCCTGCTCGACCACGGCGGTGAACAGGCCGCCGTGATCACAGGCGGCGACGGTATGGCTGTTCAGCGGCGCGGCATAGCTGTGCACGAAGTACGCACTGGCGCGCTCGGGAACCCCCTGCAGCAGCAGCGACGGGCGCAGCGGCAGCAGCCGGTTCCAGCCCATGTGCGGCACGCGGATGCCACAGGCCGGCACCAGCTTGCGCACCACGCCGGGGATCAATCCCAGCGTATCCACGCCGGCCTCTTCGGAGCGGTCAAACAACAGCTGCATGCCCAGGCAGATGCCCATCAAGGGCACCTGCAGCTGGCGCAGCGGCTCGACCAAACCCTGCGCATGCAGGCGCTGCATGCCGGGGCCGGCCGCGCCGACGCCGGGCAGGATCACCCGTTGCGCGCCGGCCAGGCCTTCGGCATCGCGGACCAGCTTCACCGTCGCACCGAGCCGTTCCAATGCGTAGCGCACCGAACCCAGGTTGGCACCGCCGGCATCGATCAGTACGACCTCGCTCACAGCGCCCCCTTGGTGGTCGGCAAGGCGGTGCCCTGCCGCGCCAGTGCCGGCCGCAGTGCACGTGCCAGGGCCTTGAAGCAGGCTTCAACCTTATGGTGGTCGTTGTCGCCACGCACCTGCAGGTTGAGGTTCAGCCCGCTGGCATCGCACAGCGAACGGAAGAAGTGCGGGACCAGCTCGGTCGGCATGTCGCCCACGCGCTCGCGCTTGAACTCGCCTTCAAACACGAAATACGGGCGGCCACTGAAATCCAGCGCAGCGCTGGCCAGGGTTTCATCCATCGGCAGGGTGAAGCCGTAACGGCCGATGCCGCGCTTGTCGCCCAGCGCCTCGCGCAGGGCCTGGCCCAGTGCAAGGCCGGTGTCTTCGATGGTGTGGTGCTCGTCGATGTGCAGGTCGCCCTCGGCGCGGATG
>NZ_JBFTNR010000098.1:0-8090 GCF_056665995.1 Stenotrophomonas sp. 05L44_2 | reverse complement strand
CTGCCGGCCTGCGCACGCACATGCTGATTGCCGGTGCCGCTGCGCTGATCGTCGGCCTCGGTGATTCGGTGGCCGAACACTTCCAGCAGGAACGCTACCGCGATCTGCTGCAGGTCGACCCGGTGCGATTGATCGAAGCGGTGGTGGCCTGCGTGGGCTTCGTTGCCGCCGGCACCATCCTGCGCGGCAATCGCGAAGACCAGGTCAGCGGGCTCACCACGGCCAGTTCGCTGGTGATGGCCGCGGCCATCGGTATTGTCGTGGGCATCGGCAAGTACGTGATCGCGCTCGGTGTCAGCGTACTGTGCGTGCTGGTGCTGGCGTTGATACGGCGGGTGGAAAAGAAGTTGTAATCGCCAAATGGTACTACCAATAATTCCGTATAGCCCTATGGTCTAATAGGCTGTCGGCAGGATTGGAGGTTCAATTCGCGCCTGTGGCCCGATTGTTGGTCAATGTGGTACGACCAATATATGGCGGGCCCGACGCCCCCACCCGGTGGGGAACCTCCTGTTCCTGTCGAGAGCCCTATGCAGCCCTGGCAACACGTGTACGACCCCGCCGGCAACCTGTGGTTGTCGAGCCTGATCGCGCTGCTGCCGATCGCCTTCTTCTTCATCGCCCTGGCCGTGCTGCGCATGAAGGGCTGGATCGCCGGCACCATCACGGTGGCCATCGCCCTTGCCGTGGCGCTGCTGTTCTATCGCATGCCGGTGGCGCAGGCGCTGGGCGCGGCCGGCTTCGGCTTCGTCTATGGCCTGTGGCCGATCGCCTGGATCATCATCGGCGCGGTGTTCCTGTACAAGGTTTCGGTCAAGACCGGCCAGTTCGACATCATCCGTGCCTCGATCCTGTCGGTCACCGAGGACCAGCGATTGCAGATGCTGATGGTCGGCTTTGCCTTCGGCGCCTTCCTGGAAGGTGCAGCCGGGTTTGGTGCGCCGGTGGCAATCACCGCCGCGCTGCTGGTCGGGCTGGGCTTCAAGCCGCTGTATGCGGCCGGCCTGTGCCTGATCGTCAACACCGCGCCGGTGGCGTTCGGCGCGATGGGCATCCCGATCATCGTGGCGGGGCAGGTGACCGGCCTGGATGCCTTCGAGATCGGCCAGATGGCCGGCCGCCAGCTGCCGTTCCTGACTGTCATCGTGCTGTTCTGGATCATGGCGATCATGGACGGCTGGCGCGGCATCAAGGAAACCTGGCCGGCGGTGCTGGTGGCAGGCGGTTCGTTCGCCATCGCCCAGTACCTGACCTCCAACTTCATCGGCCCGGAACTGCCGGACATCACCGCCTCGCTGGCGTCGCTGGTCTGCCTGACCCTGTTCCTGCGCCGCTGGAAGCCGGTACGGATCTTCCGCTTCGATACCGAAACCAGCGCTGAGGCGGCCGCACAGGCAATGGAGGCGCCGCGCCACAGCGTCGGCCAGATCGCCAAGGCGTGGTCGCCATTCCTGATCCTCACTGCGATGGTCACCGTGTGGAGCATCAAGCCGTTCAAGTCGCTGTTCGCAGCCGGTGGCCCGCTTGAAGGCTGGGTACTGAAGATTCCGGTGCCGGGCCTGGACCAGATGGTGCAGAAGATGCCGCCGATCGTCGATGCGCCGCTGAGCTATGAGGCGGTGTACAAGTTCGACTGGTTCTCGGCCACGGGTACCTCGATCATCCTTGCCGCAATCATTGCGATCATCGCCCTGCGCATGCCGGCGCGTTCGGCGCTGCAGACCTTCGCTGAAACCGTGCGCGAACTGCGCATGCCGATCTTTTCGATCGGCATGGTGCTGGCGTTCGCCTTCAWCGCCAACTATTCGGGGCTGTCGGCAACGCTGGCGCTGGCACTGGCGCACACCGGCAAGGCGTTCCCGTTCTTCTCGCCGTTCCTGGGCTGGCTGGGCGTGTTCCTGACCGGTTCGGATACCTCGTCCAATGCACTGTTCTCGGCGCTGCAGGCGACCACCGCCCAGCAGATCGGCGTGTCCGACGTGCTGCTGGTAGCGGCCAACACCACTGGCGGCGTCACCGGCAAGATGATCTCGCCGCAGTCCATTGCCATTGCCTGCGCGGCGGTGGGCCTGGCCGGCAAGGAGTCGGACCTGTTCCGCTTCACCGTCAAGCACAGCCTGATCTTCACCACGATGGTCGGCCTGATCACCCTAGCCCAGGCCTACTGGTTGACCTGGATGATTCCCTGAGCCATGCAGTACAGGCCGACCAACAGCGGCGTGCTTCGGGCCACAATGGCGCCATGAGCACACAACGGGTTTCGGACAAGGTGGCCGCGCAGCTGCGWGCGCTGGTGCAGGAACAGCAGTTGCAGCCGGGCGACAGGCTGCCGGCCGAGCGCACGCTGGCCGTTCAGCTGGGGGTTTCGCGCACCGCGCTGCGCGAGGCCATCGCGCAATTGTCCAGCCATGGTCTGCTGACCGCGCGGGTAGGCGGTGGCACTTACGTGAGCGAGCCCGCCGCACGTGCGCGGCAGGCGCTGGATGAACCGCTGGTGCCGTACCTGCCGCTGTTCCAGGGGGACCCGGAATACCGCTTCGATGTGCTGGAAATCCGCCACGCGCTGGAAGGCGCCACGGCCTGGCACGCCGCGCTGCGCGCCACCGACGAGGACCGCGCGCGCATCGCCCAGGCGTTCCAGACCATGATGGATGCGCATGGCAAGGACGACCCCGCCGGTGAGGCGCAGGCCGATGCGGCCTTCCACCTGTCCATCGCCGAGGCCTCGCACAACCTGGTATTGCTGCAGGTGATGCGCGGCCTGTTCGAACTGCTGCAGACCAATATCTCGCAGAGCCGCGAAAAGCTCTACACCTCGGCCAGGACCTTCTCGCCGCTGTCCGACCAGCATCGCGAAATGATGGATGCGGTGCTGGCCGGCGACCCCGAACGCGCGCGCGCCGCCGCGCATGCCCACCTCGAGTTCGTGCACACCACGCTGCGCACCCTCGATGACAACGAAGCCCGGCGTGCACGGGCTTCGCGTCTACCTTCCCCACACGGTTGACCCCATGATCATCTCCGCCTCCACCGATTACCGTGCCGCAGCCGAACGCCGGCTGCCGCCGTTCCTGTTCCACTACATCGATGGTGGCGCGTATGCCGAGCACACGCTGAAGCGCAACGTGTCCGATCTGTCCGACATCGCGCTGCGCCAGCGCGTCCTGCGCAACATGTCCGACCTGAGCCTGGAAACCGAGCTGTTCGGCGAGAAGCTGGCGATGCCGGTGGCACTGGCACCGGTCGGCCTGACCGGCATGTATGCCCGTCGCGGCGAAGTGCAGGCCGCGCGTGCAGCCGACAGCCGCGGCATTCCGTTCACGCTTTCCACGGTGTCGGTGTGCCCGATCGAAGAAGTCTCCCCGGCGATCCAGCGCCCGATGTGGTTCCAGCTGTACGTGCTGCGCGATCGYGGCTTYATGCGCAATGCGCTGGAGCGCGCGCAGGCGGCCGGTGTGACCACTCTGGTATTCACTGTCGACATGCCGGTGCCGGGCGCGCGCTATCGCGACGCACACTCGGGCATGAGTGGTCCGAACGCTGCAATGCGCCGCATCGGCCAGGCCATCACCCATCCGCGCTGGGCGTGGGACGTGGGCTTGCGCGGACGCCCGCATGACCTCGGCAACATCTCCACCTACCGTGGCAACCCAACGGGCCTGGCGGACTACATCGGCTGGCTGGGCAGCAACTTCGATCCGTCCATTTCGTGGAAGGACCTGGAGTGGATCCGTGAGTTCTGGAAAGGSCMGATGGTGATCAAGGGCATCCTCGACCCGGACGATGCGCGTGATGCGGTCGCGTTCGGCGCCGATGGCATCGTGGTCTCCAACCATGGCGGCCGCCAGCTCGACGGCGTGCTGTCCACCGCACGGGCGTTGCCGGCCATCGCCGACGCCGTGCAGGGTGACCTGAAGATCCTCGCCGATTCGGGCATCCGCACCGGCCTGGACGTGGTGCGCATGCTGGCGCTGGGCGCCGACACCGTGCTGCTGGGCCGCGCGTTTGTCTACGCTCTTGCCGCGCAGGGCGAGGCCGGCGTGGCCAACCTGCTGGACCTGATCGCCAAGGAAATGCGCGTGGCGATGACCCTGACCGGCGCGCATCGCATTGCCGACATCGGCCGTGATTCGCTGGTGCGCCTGCCATGAGTGATCGCAATA
The DNA here is from genome assembly GCF_056665995.1 of Stenotrophomonas sp. 05L44_2. Classification (NCBI taxonomy): domain Bacteria; kingdom Pseudomonadati; phylum Pseudomonadota; class Gammaproteobacteria; order Lysobacterales; family Lysobacteraceae; genus Stenotrophomonas; species Stenotrophomonas sp. 05L44_2. The sequence continues at coordinate 3,927 of NZ_JBFTNR010000098.1, read as the reverse complement.
CGGTGCTGGAACAGTTGCGTGCCGCGGTGGGGAACCGCCACGTACTGACCGGCGACAAGGCCACCCGTCGCTTCCGTCGCGGCTATCGCTTCGGTGATGGCCCGGTACTGGCGGTGGTGCGCCCGGGCACGCTGCTGCAACTGTGGAACGTGCTGCAGGCCGCGGTGCAGGGCGGGGCCGCGATCATCCTGCAGGCGGCCAATACCGGCCTGACCGGCGGTTCCACCCCGGACGGCGACGACTACGGCCGGCCGATCGTGCTGGTCAGCACCCTGCGCCTGACCGGCATCCAGCTGTTGAATGAAGGCCGCCAGGTGCTGTGCCTGCCCGGCGCGACGCTGGACCGGCTGGAGCAGACGCTGGCGCCACTGGGCCGCGAGCCGCACTCGGTGATCGGCTCGTCGTGCATCGGCGCCTCGGTGCTGGGCGGCATCTGCAACAACTCCGGTGGCGCGCTGGTGCGCCGCGGCCCGGCCTATACCGAACTGGCGCTGTATGCGCAGGTCGACGCGCGGGGTGAACTGCAACTGGTCAACCATCTGGGCATCGCGCTGGGCGACACGCCCGAGCAGATCCTGCAACGCCTGCAGAGCGGTGACTACAGCGCTGCCGATGTCAGCGACGGTGATGGCCGTGCCGCCTCCGATCCGCGTTATGCCGAGGAAGTGCGCAAGGTCGATGCCGATACCCCGGCACGCTTCAACGCCGACCCCAGCCGCCATTTCGAGGCGGCCGGATCTGCCGGCAAGCTGGCGGTGTTCGCCGTGCGCCTGGATACCTTCGAGAAGGAGGCCGCCGAGGTCTTCTATATCGGCAGCAACCGCACCGACAGCCTGACCGCGATCCGCCGCCAGCTGCTGACCGGCTTCGAGCGCCTGCCCATCGCCGGCGAGTACATCCACCGGGATGCCTATGACATCGGCGAGCGCTACGGCAAGGACAGTTTCCTGCTGATCGACAAGCTCGGTACCGCGCGCGTTCCGGCCGCATTCGCACTGAAGAGCCGGGTTGATGGCTGGTTCGAACGGCTGGGCCTGCGCGGTGTCACCGACCGGATGATGCAGGCGCTGACCGGCCTGTTGCCATCGCACCTGCCCAAGCGCATGGGCGAGTTCCGCCAGCGTTACGAGCATCATCTGCTGCTGAAAGTGTCCGCACAGGATGCGGCTGCCACCGAGGCCTGGCTGCGCGGCTTCTTCAACGACCACGAAGGCGGCTACTTCCATTGCACGGCGGACGAAGGACGCAAGGCCTTCCTGCATCGTTTCGCGGTGGCCGGTGCGGCGGTGCGCTACCGCGAAGTGCACCGCCGGCAGGTGCAGGACATCGTCGCGCTGGACATTGCGCTGCGCCGCGATGACGCCGACTGGTTCGAGCAGCTGCCGGCCGATATCGATGGGCGCCTGCTGCACAAGCTGTACTACGGCCATTTCCTGTGCCATGTGTTCCACCAGGACTACATCGCGCGCAAGGGTGAAGATCCGATGGCCATCGAGCATGCGATGTGGGCGTTGCTGGACCAGCGCGGCGCGGAATACCCGGCCGAGCACAACGTCGGCCACCTGTATCCGGCCAAGCCGGCGCTGGCCGGCTTCTACCGCACGCTGGACCCGAGCAATACCTTCAACCCCGGCATCGGCCAGACGTCGAAGGCGAGAGGTTGGGGCAGCTGCGACTGCGACGGGCATTGAGCCGCAACGTGGCGCCTGCGCTACCATCGGCCCCTCGCAAGGACGTGCCGGTGCGCACAGGATGATCATGGTTTCCACGCGCATGGCTTACGCGCTGCTGTCTGTACTGCTGCTGGCATCGTCGTTGCCTGCAGCGGCGGACGTTGCGCCCGTTCAACGGGACGCGGCAGGCAACCGGCTGGAGACGCTGCTGCTGCAGGGCGGGCAGGGACCGGACGGCCCGGAGCGCTACTGCACTGCTGATGGCCAGTGGTGCGTGCAGGCGCTGCCTTCAGCGGGCGAAGACCAGCCGGCCTCGCTGGAAGTTGCCGAGCGCGCGGATGCTGAAGGCGAGCCGCAGATGCGCTACGTGCCCATCGACGTGGTTGACGATGGCGACCTGCGGGTCTGGCCCTTCATCGTGCGCCTGGCGCCCGGCGCCGGGGCAGGCCAGGCCGTGGCCGATCCACAACAGGCCGCATTGCAGAACGTGCTCGTCGGCGGTCTGGTGGAGGCCCGTGCGATGTATTCCGGCGGCGGTGCCAGCGCATCGACCCTGCACCTGGCGCGCATCCGTCATCTCGACGATGGCATCCAGGTGGACGCCGACGTGCTGTCCGTTGCGTGGTCGGCCAACAAGATGATCCGGGCCTGTTTCAGCGAGCGCGATTTTGATCAGCGCGCCGGCGCCTGCCATGACGAGTACAGCTTCGATGCGGAACTTGCGCTGGCAGCCGAAGCGCAGGACATGCCCGTACTGCGCTACCAGACCGGGGCCACCAACTATCCGGCCGGGGTATCACCGCAGCGGGACTCGCTGGCCAAGGGGCGGTTGACGAAGAAGGACCTGCGCACCGAACAGGATGCGCAATGCAGCTACACGCGCGCCTTCCGCTTCACGTCAGGGGCATACCAGCCGGACCAGCCGCTGCCGGAGTGCTCGGCCTACACCGAGCCCTGAGCCATGGAGCCGGACGCATGCCCGGCTCTGAGCAACGGCCGTGACGCGCTTACTCGCAGCGGGTGGCGGTGATGATGTTGTCCTTGTCCACGAACACGCGCAGGCGGTCCTGGCGGATGTCCTTGGTGGTGATGGTGGCCGGGCCGATGGGGTTGACCATGCCGGCGCCGCTTTCGCTGGACAGGCGGCGGATGTTCGGCTCGTTGGCCGGCTGGCCGATGGCCCAGCCCAGCTGGCTGGCATCGCAGCGGCCACTGCCCTTGACCTCCGGGCCGGGAGTGCTGACACAGGCCGACAGCAACAAGGCCGAGGCGGGCAGCAACAGAGTCAGGCGGATGGTCATGCGGGCGCTCCTGCGCAGGGGATTGGCGGCACGATAGCACTGACCGCGCGAAACCCGGCAGCGTTCGGGTCATTGCCCGCGCGGCCGCCGCACTGCATAGTGGCCGGCGTTGCCGGCAACGTGCCGGCGGGCAGGCCGGGCCATTCCGGTGCAGGTGTTGGGTCCGGTATGAGGTCAGGCAGTTTCCGTGGCAGGCAGAACGCAGTGAAGACGACGGCAGTGCTGTCGTTGCTCTGCATGGCAGTGGCAGCCATGGCTGCCGAACCGGCGCCAGCGCCCGCGGCCGAAGCGCCGGTATTTGGTGGCTGGCGCAACCTGCAGACCGAAGCCGGTTACCAGCCGGCGCAGCGCAACCTGGCGTTCGCGATGCTGCCGCAGGCCGCTACCCGTGGTGATCGCTTCGCCATCCTCGACCGTGAAGGCAAGCGCACGGTGTGCTGCCTGCAGGTGGCCAGCGAGTCGCTGGGTGTTGCCGCGCTTCGCGAGCAGTACCACCTGCCGCAGGCCGGGGTGACCGATCTGAGCAACGGCCGCAGCCCGGCGCGCCCGTATCTGCCGCATGTCTATGCGATGCAGCGGGTGGATGAACTGGCCGATTATGGTTTCGCCGATGTTGCCGGTGCCTACAGCGACCTGGGCGGGCTGCTGTTGCCCGACGCTGCCGCGCTGGCTGCCGACGGCACCGAGGTGCGCGTGGGCGAGGGCCATTATCGCCTGCAGTTCCACCGCCAGCCGCTGGCCGATGATGACGGCGCACTGGACCGGTACACCCTGCAGGTGCTGCCTGCCGGCGACCCGGTCGTGGTTGAAGTGCCGTTCGGCACCTACTGATTGCCACATCCCACTGGCTAGAATGGCGCGCGGCGCTGCCTGCGCGCCTGATCCTGCGAGTTGTTGCCGTGCGATTTCTGTTGCTGCCCCTGCTGTTGCTGGCCGGTTGTGCCAGCGTGCCC
>NZ_JBFTNR010000097.1:0-8117 GCF_056665995.1 Stenotrophomonas sp. 05L44_2 | reverse complement strand
GTGGGTACGATCGTGACCACGGATACTGACGGCGGGCGGACCACGCGTCTTTACAGCGACGTCTGGCGTTTCCGTGACGGCAGGATGGCTACGCTCCGGGCCTTTGTTGTCGACCCTCGGATCAGCTGCCTGATGCAACCAGCGCCAACCAAGGCCCGGCCAACGGGCCGCAGCTGGGTATGATCGACGCACCATGACGCCGCCTGATTTCCCGCAGGACCCGCTGCAGCGCTTCCATCCCGCGACGCAGGCCTGGTTCCGTGCCGCGTTCGATGCCTCCACGCCGGTGCAGGATCAGGCCTGGTCGTCGATCGGTGCCGGGCAACATACCCTGGTCATCGCGCCAACCGGATCGGGCAAGACACTTGCCGCATTCCTGCATSCCATCGACCAGCTGTTCGCCGAGCGTGATCGGCAAGCGCGCGCAGCGCCGTTGGCCAAGCCGGTGCGGCGAACCCGTGTGCTGTACCTGTCGCCGATCAAGGCGCTGGGCAGCGACGTGCAGCGCAACCTGCAGGTGCCGCTGCAGGGCATCACCGACGAGCGCGCCCGACGCGGCGAGCCGGCGGTGCAGCTGACCGTCGCATTGCGTACCGGCGATACCTCCAGCAGCGAACGTGCAGGCCTGGTGCGGCGGCCGCCGGACATCCTGATCACTACGCCCGAGTCGCTGTACCTGATGCTGACCTCGCAGGCACGCGAGATCCTGCGCGATGTGCAGACCGTCATCCTCGATGAAATCCATGCAGTGGCCGGCGGCAAACGCGGTTCGCATCTGGCGCTGAGCCTGGAACGGCTGGATGCGCTGCTGCACGAGCCGGCGCAGCGCATCGGCCTGTCGGCCACGGTGCGGCCGGTCGACGAGGTGGCGGGCTTCCTGGGCGGCGACCGCCCGGTGAGCGTGGTCCAACCCGGCTCGGCGCGGCAGCTGCAGATGCGCATCGTGGTGCCGGTGGAAGACATGTCCAGCCTGACTACGCAGGGCACGCCCGGGGAGCGCGACGGCGGCGCGCGGATCGGCTCGATCTGGCCGCACGTGGAGGCAAGCATTCTCGACAACGTGCTGCGCCATCGCTCGACGATTGTCTTTGCCAATTCGCGTGGCGTAGCCGAAAAGCTGACCGCACGCCTGAACGAGCTGCACGCCGGACGCAGTGGCGAAGACGGCGCAATCCGTGGCGATTCGGGTAACGGGTTGGCCTATGGCTCTTTCACCGGCAGTACGGTCAACCGGGTCTCCGCTGCGCCGGCACTGATTGCACGCGCGCATCACGGATCGGTCTCCAAGGAGCAGCGCGGCGAGATCGAGCAGGCGCTGAAATCGGGTGCACTGCGCTGCGTGGTGGCCACGTCCAGCCTGGAGCTGGGGATCGACATGGGGCTGGTCGACCTGGTGATACAGGTGGCCGCGCCGCCGTCGGTGGCCAGCGCCCTGCAGCGCGTTGGTCGCGCCGGCCACCAGGTGGGTGGCATGTCCCGCGGTCTGGTGTATCCGCGTACGCGGCGCGACCTGATCGATGCCGCTGTGGTGGTGGACAGCATGCTGGCCGGACGCATCGAGGCCATCGCTCCGCCGCGCAACCCGCTTGATGTGCTGGCCCAGCAGACGGTGGCGGCGGTGGCGATGGAGCCGTGGCAGGCCGATGCCTGGTATGCGCGGGTACGCCGTGCCGCGCCGTACCGCTCACTCCCGCGCAGTGCCTTCGACGCGGTGCTGGACATGCTTTCCGGCCGCTATCCGTCCGAGGATTTCGCCGGCTTCCGGCCGCGGCTGGTATGGAACCGGCAGAGCGGTGAGCTCAGCGCTCGCCCTGGTGCGAAGCAACTGGCGGTTACCAGCGGCGGCACCATTCCCGACCGTGGCATGTACAGCGTGGTGCTGCCTGAAGGAGAAGAGCGGGCCGGATCGCGCCGCGTCGGTGAGCTGGACGAGGAGATGGTCCACGAGTCGCGGGTGAATGATGTGATCACGCTGGGCGCGACCTCATGGCGGATCGACCAGATCACCCACGATCAGGTGGTGGTGACGCCCGCACCCGGACGTTCGGCGCGCCTGCCGTTCTGGCGTGGCGAAGGTGTCGGCCGCCCTGCCGAACTGGGACAGGCCATCGGTGCGTTTCTCGCCGCGTTGGAGGCGCACATCGATAGCAGTGACACCCCTGCGACGGCGCTGCACGCACGCCTGCAGGCCAGTGGCCTGGACGCCAACGCGATCAGCAACATGCTCGGCCTGGTCGCCGAGCAGCGGCAGGCCACGGGCGTGCTGCCCACCGATCTGCGCCTGGTGGTGGAACGCTGCCGCGACGAGCTGGGCGACTGGCGGGTGATGCTGCATTCGCCGTATGGCCGCCGCGTGCATGATCCGTGGGCATTGGCGGTGGCAGCACGATTGCGCGAACGCTGGGGCATCGACCCGGCCGTGGTCGCCAGCGACGATGGCATCATCGCGCGGATTCCCGACAGTACCGGGCGCGTTCCGGGGGCGGACATGTTCGTGTTCGAACCGGAACGGTTGCGCCGCACGATCACCGCGGCGGTCGGCCATTCGGCACTGTTCGCGGCGCGCTTCCGCGAGTGTGCCTCGCGCGCACTGCTGTTGCCGCGTCGCACGCCGGGGCGTCGATCGCCGCTGTGGCAGCAGCGCCTGCGCGCCGGCCAGTTGCTGGAAATCGCGCAGGCCCATGCGGAGTTCCCGATCCTGATCGAGACCGCCCGCGAGTGCCTGCAGGATGTCTACGACCTGGATGCGCTGGACGCGCTGATGCAACGCGTTCAACGCGGCCAGGTGCAGTTGCTGGACGTCGCGACCGAGGTGCCTTCGCCGTTCGCGGCCAATCTGCTGTTCGGCTATGTCGCCGAGTTCATGTACGAGGCGGACGTGCCGCTGGCCGAGCGCCGCGCCTCGGTGCTGTCACTGGACAGTGGCCTGCTCGCCGAGCTGCTGGGCCAGGTAGACCTGGGTGAACTGCTGGATGCGGGGGTGGTCGATCAGGTTGAACRTGAACTGCAGCGGCTGGAACCTGCGCGCAGGGCCCATGGCATGGAAGGCGTGTCCGACCTGCTGCGCGAGCTGGGACCGTTGCCTGCATCGGACCTGGCGCTGCGCCTGTCCGATCCGGAATGCGTGGAAGTGCACCTGGCAGCGCTGCAGGCGCAGCAGCGCGCCATCCCGGCTTCAATTGCCGGCCACACGCAGTGGGTCGCCGTGGAGGACGCCGCACGTGTGCGCGATGCGTTGGGTACGGCGCTGCCGGGCGGGCTGCCCGAGGTGTTTCTTGCAGACATGCCCGATCCCCTCGGCGATCTGCTGGCCCGCCACGCACGTACGCATGCGCCCTTCACCAGCAGCGCGCTGGCCAAGCGGTTCGGGCTGGGTGTGGCGGTGGTCGACGGCGCGCKGGAAAGGCTGCAGGAGCAGGGGCGGGTGCTGCGTGGCAATTTCGGCGCAGCGCGGCGACAGCAGGGAAATGAGCGGGTGCATCCGTCGCCGGACGTAGTGCACGAATGGGTCAGCGAAGATGTGTTGCAGCGTCTGCGCCTGCGTTCGCTGCAGGCCGCACGTGAAGCCACCCGGCCGGTGCCACCGGCAGCCTATGTGCGCCTGCTGCTGGAGGGGCAGGGGGTATTGCTGGAAGGCGGCGCCGGGCGTGCCCGCAATGGTGCCGTTGCGGCCATGCTTGAGGGCAGCGACGGCGTTGCCCGTGTGGTCGAGCAGCTGGCGGGGTTGCCGCTGCCGGTTTCGGTCTGGGAACACCAGGTCCTGCCGACCCGGGTGCGCGACTACGCACCGGCCCTGCTTGATGAGCTGCTGGCCACCGGCAGGGTGCTGTGGGCCGGGCACGGACGGCTGGGTGACGACGACGGCCTGGTGTCGCTGCACCTGCAGGAACATGCCGCCGAAACGTTGCCGCTGCTGCCGGAAGCGGATCCGGCGCTGCGTACACCGATGCAGGACGCCATCGTGCAGGTCCTGGCCGATGGCGGCGCCTACTTCGCGCGGCAGCTGGCCACGCAGGTGCAGTCACGCCTGGTCGGCAGTGCGGCGGCGGCCGAGGACTTCCAGCTGGCGCTATGGCAGCTGGCCTGGAGGGGCGAAGTGAGCAGCGACCTGTGGTCGCCGTTGCGGGCCCTGGCCGGCGTGCGCCAGCAGCGGGCACGCGTTGCGTCGGCCTCGCGGCGCACGCGGGGTTTCCGCTTCATGCCGACGCTGGACGCGCGGGCCACGGCGCTGGACCCGGCCATTGCCAGCGGGCCGACCCTGGCGGGGCGATGGTCGTTGCTGCCCCGCGAGCGCAGCAACGACACGGTGCGGGCGCTGGCGCTGGGCGAAAGCCTGCTTGATCGCTACCGGGTGGTGACCCGGGCGGCGGCAATGACCGAAGCGGTAACCGGTGGGTTCCCTGCACTGCAGCCTGTCTATCGAGGCATGGAAGATGCCGGGCAGGTCCTGCGTGGCCGCTTCGTGGCGGGGCTGGGCGGAGCACAGTTTGCAGAGCGCGGCACCATCGACCATCTGCGCGAACTGTCCGAGCGTGTGCCGCGTGAGCTGTCGGTCGTCGCGCTGTCAGCGCTGGATCCGGCCAATCCCTTCGGCAGCCTGCTGCCGTGGCCGCAGCCGGTGGCCGGTGCACGTCCGCTGCGGCGTTCCGGTGCGATGGTGGTGATCGGCAACGGCCGGTTGCTGCTGTACCTGGCGCAGGGCGGGCGGCAACTGTCCAGCTGGATCGAGGGCGGGGCGGAGGATGCGGCCAACACTCTGGTTGCCGCTGCACAGGCCTTGGCCGTGGCATTGCGCCGGGGGCGGCGCCTGTCCTTCACCCTGGAACGGATCAATGATGTGCCGGTGCATCGCGGCGCGCTGGTGGACGCGCTGCGGGCCGCAGGCTTCAGCAACGAGCCGCGCGGACTGGGATGGAACGGCTGAGCGCGGCGGAATCACCTCGATGAATGCTCACCCCGTGGGGCCTGGCCCCGGATCGGACTGCCGGACTGTGATGCAGTTCGTTACGCGCATACCCCGGTGGCTGCAGAGTCCGGGTAGCGTGGCATCGTGCACGCTGCGCAGACGGTTCATCACTCGACAGGAGACTCACATGAAGCTGTTTTCTGCTGTGCTGCTGTCCCTTCTTTCGCTGCAGGCATCGACGGCGGAGGCGGCCGACGCTCTGCCTTCGCCCCTGCTCGGCCGCTGGTCGCTGGAGATCGCCACTTCCGCGCTTCCTGAGGCGCAGCGGCCGCAACAGGTCGTGCTGGAATTCAAGGATGCCGGTGCGGGCAGGTGGAGCTCGCACGTGGACATCGTCCTGCATGATGGCAAGACCATGAAATCCGACGGTACGCTGGCACTGGATGGCACGCCCGCGGCGTTGACCGGCAGCTACGGCGCCAACCAGGCAACGCTGAAACTGCCGGCGCCGAACACGCTGGTGATGCAGCTGGTCGATCATGGCGCGCCGGCGTCCACCCGCGTGTACACGGTGGCCGCCGATCGCTCAACGATGACCGAGACCAAGGCCTTCTTCGGCCATGACGGCACGCCGATCCTGCAGACCAACCTGTTCAAGCGGTTGCCGTAGTGATGTGATGCAGCGGCACCCACAGAAGCGTGCTCTGCGGGTGCCGTTGCTGTTCTGTCATGCTGCGGCGGGATCGCGCTTGCCGGTGTCGATGCCGTACCGGTCGATCGCCTGCTGCAGCAGGCCCCGTTCCACATGCCCGTCATCGGCCAGGGCCTTCAGTGCCGCCAGTACGATGAAGTGGCGATCGATTTCGAAGAACGTGCGCAGCGATTCGCGTGTATCCGAGCGGCCAAAGCCATCGGTGCCGAGTGCGATGAAGCGCCGGTCGTTGATGAAGGGGCGGATCTGGTCGCCGACGATCTTCATGTAATCGGTTGCCACCACCACCGGGCCGGCATGGTCCTGCAGGCACTGCTGCACGTAGGGAACGCGCGGCTCGTCGGCCGGATGCAGCAGGTTCCAGCGCTCGGCAGCCAGGCCATCACGGCGCAGTTCGGTCAGGCTGGTGGCACTCCAGACATCGCTTGCGATGGCGAAATCCTGCTGCAGCAGATCGGCGGCGGCCAGCACCTCGCGCAGGATCGAGCCACTGCCCATCAGCTGCACGCGAGGCTGTGCCGTGCTGTCGGCAGCGGCGGGACGCAGCAGATGGAGCCCCTTCAGGATGCCGGCTTCGGCGCCGTCAGGCAGTGCAGGGTGCGGGTAGTTCTCGTTGAGCAKGGTGATGTAGTAATAGATGTCTTCCTGGTCCACATACATGCGGCGCAGGCCGTCGTGGATGATCACTGCCAGTTCGAAGTTGTAGGTCGGGTCGTAGGACACGCAGCTTGGAATCACCGAGGACAGCACGTGGCTGTGGCCATCGTCGTGCTGCAGGCCTTCGCCCATCAGGGTAGTGCGGCCGGAGGTGGCGCCAAGCAGGAAGCCACGGGTGCGCGCGTCGGCCGCTGCCCAGGCCAGGTCACCGACGCGCTGCAGGCCGAACATCGAATAGAAGATGTAGAACGGAATCGTGGCCAGGCCGTGGTTGCTGTACGCGGTGCCCGCTGCGATCCACGAACAGATCGCGCCGGATTCGTTGATGCCTTCCTGCAGGATCTGGCCGTCCTTGGACTCCTTGTAATAGCTCAGCTGGCCGGCGTCCTGCGGGGTGTACAGCTGGCCCAGGAAGGAATGGATGCCGATCTGGCGGAACAGCCCTTCCATGCCGAAGGTACGCGATTCATCGGGCACGATCGGGATCACCAGCCTGCCCAGTTCGGGATCCTTGAGCAGGGTGGTGAGGATGCGTACGAAGCCCATGGTGGTGGATTGGCCACGATCACCGCTGCCCTGCAACTGCACGTTGAACGTGGACAGCGGCGGCAGCGGCAACGGATCGACCTGGGTCAGCCGTGCCGGCAGCTGGCCGCCCTGCGCCTGGCGACGCTGTGCGAAGTAGAGCGCCTCGGCGCTGCCCGGTTGCGGGCGCAGGTAGGGCATCTCTTCCAGCTGCCCGTCGCTGACCGGCAGGTCGAAGCGGTCACGGAACGCACGCACCGCGTCGGCGCTCATCTTCTTCAGCTGGTGGTTGATGTTCTGGCCTTCGCCGGCCTCGCCCATGCCGAAGCCCTTCACCGTCTTGGCCAGCACCACGCTCGGGCCACCGCTGGTGTTCACCGCCTGCTGGTAGGCGGCGAATACCTTCTGCGGATCGTGGCCGCCGCGTGCCAGTGCCCAGATCTCGTCGTCGCTCATGTCCGCCACCAGCGCCAGCAGTTCCGGGTAGCGCCCGAAGAAGTGTTCGCGCACGTAGGCGCCACTCTGCGACTTGAAGGTCTGGTAGTCGCCATCCACGCACTCCATCATGCGCTGGCGCAGCAGCCCGCTGTGATCGCGTGCCAGCAGCTCGTCCCAGCCGCTGCCCCAGATCACCTTGATCACGTTCCAGCCGGCGGCGCGGAAGGTGCCTTCCAGTTCCTGGATCACCTTGGCGTTGCCACGCACCGGTCCGTCCAGACGTTGCAGGTTGCAGTTGACSACGAACACCAGRTTGTCCAGGCGCTCGCGCCCGGCCAGCGAAATGGCCGCCARCGATTCGGGCTGGTCCATTTCGCYGTCACCAAGGAAGGCCCAGACCTTGCGGCCCTGGTGCTGCTTCAGCCCCCGGTATTCCAGGTAGCGCATGTAGCGGGCCTGATAGGCCGCCGTCAGCGGGCCCAGGCCCATCGACACAGTGGGAAACTGCCAGAACCCGGGCATCAGCCGCGGGTGCGGATACGAGGACAGGCCCTCGCGTCCGGCTTCGCGGCGGAAGTTGTCCATCTGCTCGGCACTGATGCGGCCTTCCACGTACGCCCGGCCGTAGATGCCCGGGGCCGAATGACCCTGGATGTAGATCATGTCGCCGTCGAAGGTTTCGGTCCGTCCACGGAAGAAGTGATCGAAGCCCACGTCATACATGACTGCTGCGGATTGGTAGGTGGCGATGTGGCCGCCGACATTGGAATGCCTGCCGGCACGCAGCACCATCACCATGGCGTTCCAGCGGATCATCGCGTTCAACCGCCGCTCGATGGCCAGGTCACCCGGGTAGGCGGGCTGGCGTTCGGGGGGAAT
>NZ_JBFTNR010000096.1:0-8177 GCF_056665995.1 Stenotrophomonas sp. 05L44_2 | reverse complement strand
CCTTGAAGCGGTGTTCGCCAGCGACTGGTACATCGAAACCGGGCAGCGCCTGGAGGTCATCGCCGACGTGCCGGTGTGCAGCGAGGACATCGCCACCCAGCTGCTGCCCAGTGGCCCGGCCTACCCGTACAGCAACGCGCGCGATGCGGTGGCCGCGCTGATCCATCTTGCCCGGCGCCGGCTGGTGATGGTCACGCCCTACTTCGTGCCCGACGAAGCAACGCTGAGTGCACTGCGCATCGCCGCGCTGTCCGGCGTGCAGGTGCAGCTGATCCTGTCGGCCAGCAACAACCAGCGGCTGACCTCGTGGGCGCAGGAGGCCTACTACGATGAGCTGCTGCGCTGCGGGGTGCAGATCGCGCTGTATGAGCCGCAGTTCCTGCATGCCAAGCACATGAGCGTGGACGAGGACATTGCCGTGCTCGGGTCGATCAACATGGATATCCGCTCGTTCGCGCTGAATGCCGAAATCGGCCTGATCTGCTACGACCGACAACTGGTCACGCAGTTGTGCGCCATCGAGGACGACTACCTGCGCCAGTCGCGCCTGCTGGACCTGGAGCAGTGGCGCAAGCGTCCTGCGTGGCTGCGCAGCCGCGAGGGCATCGCGCGCCTGGCCGATGCCTTGATGTAGGCCAGCGCCAGCCGGGCAGGGCCGATGGCCTACAATCGGCGCATGACTGATTCACCGCGTAGTGGCGAACTGGACCTGGCGATCATCGGCGGTGGTGCGGCCGGGGTGCTGGTGGCGATCCAGGTGTTGCGCCAGGCCCGAGCGCCGCTGGCGCTGGCCATCTTCGAGCCGGCCTCGCAGCTGGCACAGGGCATTGCCTATGCCACGCCGTGGCCGGAGCACCTGCTGAACGTGCCGGCGGCGAAGATGAGCGCCTTTGCCGACCAGCCCGGCGACTTCCTCGATTTCCTGCAGGTCGCCAACGCGTACCCGGGCGAGGCGCGCGAAGTGCTGGGCGAACGCTATGTGTGTCGCCACTACTTCGCTGCCTACCTGCAGCAGCGCCTGCGCGAGGCCGAAGCGGCCAGTGCGGCGCGATTGCAGATCGTGGCCCAGCCGGTGTTGGCGTTGCATCCGGATGACCACGGTTACCAGCTGCAGCTGGGCGACGGCCAAACATTGCATGCAGGGCAGGTGGTGATCGCCACCGGCAACAGCATGCGGCCGTTGCCGGTGGACGGCGTCGACGCGCTATCTGCCGATGACGTGGTCGAAGCCTGGGATTACGACGGCGTACGCACGCTGGCCAGTGACCATGCCCTGGCCATCGTCGGCTCCGGGCTGAGCATGGCCGACACCGTGCTGGCGTTGGTGGCCGGCGGCCATAGCGGGCCGCTGCACGTGATCTCGCGCCACGGGCTGCTGCCATTGCCGCACGCCCACGGCGGTCTGCCGGCGTTCGACCCGCAGGAGCTGCTGACGATGAGCCTGCGCCAGCGCCTGCACGCGCTGCGCCAGCACGCGCGCAAGGCACAGGTCGACGGCATGCCCTGGCAGGGCGTGATGGATCGCATCCGCCCGCACGGCCAAGCGCTGTGGCAGAGCATGGACGCCGCCGACCAGCGCCGCTTCCTGCGCCACGTGGTGCGCTACTGGGACGTGCACCGCCATCGCATTGCTGAACCGGTGGCTGAGCAGTTGCAGGCGCTGCAGGCCAGCGGCCAGCTGCGCGTTCACCGCGCCCGCCTGCAGCGCGTGTGGCGCGACGGTGATGCCCTGCGGCTGTCGGGCCGCGAGGCGGGCGGCGGCAACCTGCAGTGGACGATCGCTGCGGTGGTCAATGCCACCGGTGTGGAGACCCGCGCCTCGGCACTGCGCAATCCCTTGCTGCAGCAACTGCAGGCCGATGGCCTGGCCCGCTCCGGGCCGCATGGGCTGGGCCTGGACAGCAGCGTGCCGGGCGACCGGCTGTGTGCAGCGGGTGGCCAGCCACAGGCGCGCCTGGGGGTACTCGGCAGCCTGCGCATCGGCAGCCTGTGGGAAAGCCTGGCGGTGCCTGAACTGCGTCAGCAGGCGCAGGCACTTGCCACGCAGGTGGTCGCAGGAGCTGCGACGTCGATGCCGTAAAATGGAGGCATGGATGTCTCCCACTTGCTTGATGGCCTGAACCCGGCCCAGCGCGAAGCCGTCTCCGCTCCCCTCGGTCACCACCTGGTGCTGGCCGGTGCCGGGTCGGGCAAGACGCGCGTACTCACCCACCGCATTGCCTGGCTGCATGAAGTCGAAGGCGTGCCGACCCACGGCATTTTCGCGGTGACCTTCACCAACAAGGCCGCCGGCGAGATGCGCCATCGCATCGACGCGCAGCTGCCGCATGGCAGCCGCGGCATGTGGATCGGCACCTTCCACGGCCTGGCCAACCGCCTGCTGCGCCTGCACTGGCAGGATGCCAAGCTGCCTGAAGGCTTCCAGGTGATGGATTCGGACGACCAGCTGCGCCTGGTCAAGCGCGTGGTGCAGGYGCTGGAGCTGGATGACGGCAAGTACCCGCCCAAGCAGATTGCCTGGTGGATCAACGCGCAGAAGGATGAGGGCCGCCGCCCGCAGCACATCCAGCCCGAGCCGAACGATGCGTGGCTGGAAACCATGCGCCAGGCCTACGCCGAGTACCAGGCGCGGTGTGACCGTGCCGGCCTGGTCGATTTCGCCGAGCTGCTGCTGCGCGCGCACGAACTGCTGCGCGACAATCCGCCGTTGCTGTCGCATTACCGCGCGCGGTTCCGCGAGATCCTGGTGGACGAATTCCAGGATACCAACGCCATCCAGTACGCCTTCGTACGGGTACTGGCCGGGCACGAGGGCCACGTGTTCGTGGTCGGTGATGACGACCAGGCCATCTACGGCTGGCGCGGTGCCAAGGTCGAGAACGTGCAGGGCTTCCTGCGCGATTTCCCGGGCGCGCAGACCATCCGCCTGGAGCAGAACTACCGTTCCACCGCCAACATCCTCAGTGCCGCCAACGCGGTGATCGCGCACAACCCGGACCGCATCGGCAAGCAGCTGTGGACCGACAGTGGTGACGGCGAGCCGATCGACCTGTACGCGGCGTACAACGAGATGGACGAGGCGCGCTACATCGTCGAGCGCGCACGGCAGTGGGTGCGCGACGGCGGCAGCTACACCGAAGTGGCCGTGCTCTACCGCAGCAACGCGCAGTCGCGCGCGCTGGAAGAAGCGCTGCTGAGCGAACAGGTGCCGTACCGCGTGTAYGGCGGCMTGCGCTTCTTCGAGCGCGCCGAARTSAAGSAYGCGCTGGCCTACCTGCGGCTGCTGTCCAACCGCAACGACGACGCTGCATTCGAGCGCGCAGTGAATACGCCCACGCGTGGCATCGGTGACCGCACGCTGGACGAAGTGCGCCGCGAAGCGCGCGCCCAGGGCATCTCGCTGTGGGAAGCCACCATGCTGGTGACCCAGGGCAGCGCACTGGCGGCACGAGCCCGCAATGCGCTGGCCGGCTTCCTGGTGCTGGTCAACGAACTGCAGGCGCAGACCCTGCAGATGACCCTGGCCGAGCGCGTGGACCATGTGCTGGTGCGCTCGCAGCTGCGCGAGCACTGGAGCAAGGAAAGCCGCAACGCGCTGGATTCGGAATCGCGCACCGACAACCTCGACGAACTGGTGTCGGTGGCCTCGCGCTTCGTGCGCCGTGCCGACGACATCGAGGAAGTAGGCGAGGACATGGACGAGCTGGTCGCGTTCCTGGCCTACGCGGCGCTGGAGGCCGGTGAGGGCCAGGCGCAGGCCGGCGAGGAAGGCGTGCAGCTGATGACGCTGCACTCGGCCAAGGGCCTGGAATTCCCGCTGGTGTTCCTGGCCGGCGTGGAAGAGGGGCTGTTCCCCAGTGCACGGTCGCTGGAGGAAAGCGGGCGGCTGGAGGAAGAGCGTCGGCTGGCCTACGTCGGCATCACCCGCGCGCGGCAGAAGCTGGTGCTCAGCTACGCCGAATCGCGGCGCATCCACGGCCAGGACAGCTACAGCCTTCCTTCGCGTTTCCTGCGCGAGATCCCGCGCGAGCTGCTGCACGAAGTGCGGCCGAAGGTGCAGGTCTCGCGGCCGGCGTCGATGGGCGCAAGCCGGGTGATGGGACACGCCGCCATCGAAACGCCGCCGATCAAGCTGGGTGCGCTGGTCAATCATCCCAAGTTCGGCGAAGGCATGGTGACCGACTACGAAGGCAACGGTGCCCACGCACGCGTGCAGATCGAGTTCGCCGACGCCGGCAGCAAGTGGCTGGTGATGGCGTATGCCAACCTGACGGTGATCTGATCACCGCCGGGGTCGGATCCCTCCCGTAGGAGGGCTCTGACCCCGACGCGATGGAAAGCAGCCGAGCACGGGCTCGGCTCTACAAAGGCGAGTGCTCATGACCCGCAACGTGCTCTTCCTCTGCAGCCAGAACCGCCTGCGCAGCCCGACGGCCGAGCAGGTGTTCGCCGATTGGCCGGGCGTCGAAACCGCCTCGGCCGGGCTGCTCGCCGACGCCGAGGAAGTGCTCAGCCCCGAGCTGCTGCAATGGACCGACCTGGTGTTCGTGATGGAGCGGGCGCACCGCAACCGGCTTTCCAGCCGCTACAAGGCATGGTTGAACGGCAAGCGGGTGATCTGCCTGGATATTCCCGATGACTACGAGTACATGGATCCGGTGCTGGTGGAACTGCTCAAGCGCAAAGTGATCACGTTCCTGCGCTGACCCGGGCGGCGATCAGTCCTGCGCCTGCGGTTGCGCGGCCGTGTCCTGTTCGGACATGGACTGCTGCAGGCTGCTGCTGAAGCTCTTCACCGCGCGTTCCAGGGCGATCTCCCAGTTCTCCCGCGAGGCGACCTGGAAGATGTTTGCGCCATGGCCGGTAGTCGTGAAGGTGCGCGTCTGGCCATCCTTGCGTGCCGTCACCTGTACCGCGATGTCTGCAAGCATCCGCTGGGTGTACGTCGCGGCGCGCCAAACATTCACCGGAGCACTTACCGAAAAATCGGTCAGCGTGGTTTCCAGGTGCGTGCACGATGCTTCGCAGTTGTCGGCAGTCCGATAACCCATGTTGCGCAGCGCTTGGATCATGATCTCGCGTGCCTTGTCCGGCGCTGTGGACGTTTCGAGCTCCACCAGCACGCCATTGCCGGCACGGATGACACCACCGATGTTCTTCGCACGCGCCGCCGATTGCACCTGCGGGAAGTACTGGGGGCGGTTGTCACGCACCGGGGCCACCACCACCACCGGGCCCTGCTCCGGGTTCACCCGGATGTCCGGCACGTTCACGCGCACCACTTCGGTGCGGATGCCACAGCCGGTGAGCAACAGCAGCAGTGCCAGCGTAATGATCGACTTCATGTATTCCCCCTGTTGGAATGGTGTCCTTGCGCCGCGCATTATCGCCTGCATATCGCCTGAAGGGACGAGGCGTCGACGCCGCAAAGCAGCCGGGCATGGCGCGGCTCTACAATAGCGGGCACACCTCCCAGGAACGCCCTCATGACCGAACCCACGCTGCATGTCACCGTGAAGTTGAACGCCAGGCTGCAGCCCGAGCATCGCCATGAGCTGTTCGAGGATCCGCTGGACGCGCTGTTGCAGGCGGCCGAGCTGGGCGGGATCACCGGAGGCGGTACTGCGATGTCCGACGAGGGCGAAGTCGAGTACGGCGATATCGAAGTGGCACTGGTCGATGCCGCGGGCGTGCCGAAGCTGGTCGACCTGCTGGAGCAGCTGGGGGCACCGAAGGGGTCGCAGGTGCAGGGCGCAGGCGAGGCCGACCGCAGCTTCGGCGTGACCGAAGGCCTGGGCATCTACCTGGATGGCCTGACCCTGCCTGACGAGGTGTACGAGCAGTGCGATTCGAACCACGTATTCGAACAGCTGTCCGAGCGCATCGATGGCCTGGGCGAGATCTGCAGCTGGTGGCAGGGCCCGAGCGAGACCGCGCTGTACATGTACGGCCAGTCGTTCGAGGCGATGCGTGAGGCGATCGCCGAGTTCGTCGGCAGCTACCCGCTGTGCCAGAACGCGCGCGTGGTGCAGATCGCCTGAAGCTGTGGTTTCGGGTGGAGCGGGCCGGCTGCTCCAGGTGCCGGAATAGCGGCGGCTGCCGGCCAGCGGCCGGCACTACCGGAGCGGGGTCAGCGTGCTGGCTGGGCGGCCGCAGCCTGCTGAGCGTTGTCGGCCTTGGCCAGTGATTTGCCGAACTGGTAGCCACCCACGAGCAGGACGACGGCAGCGACACAGGCCAGCACGATGATCAGGCCGGTTCTGGAAGTCGAGCGGGGGCGGTCCTGCATGGGAAATCTCCGTTCAGGTAGGGGGTCGCAGCCGGAGCATGCGCCGTGACCGGTGCACGCGCAAGCCGGGCCGTCGCGCTACCGGGCCGGCCCCCGCACCTGCTCCCAGTCCAGCCCGAACTTCGCCAGGTACTTGCGCAGGCGGTCGGCATCGTTGGTGCTGGCGCGCTGGGTGCGCGAGACCGCAAACAGCTCGCGCCCGGCGGCGGACAGCGACTTCGAGCGTGCACAGACCCGCACCACTTCTTCCAGCTGCACGCGGTCGAAACGGTCCAGCGCGTCCACGGCCTCGCCCAGCAGCGCATCCAGCGGAGACGGCGCATCGCCGCCGCGCCACTGTGCCCGCAGGCGCGCGATYTCGTCCTCCACGCCCTCGATCTGGATGCGCCCGGCGCTGGCCAACGTGGCCAGGCGCATGATCGACGCGCCCAGGTCGCGGAAGTTGCCACGCCACGCCGCTTCCGGGCTGGTGGCGAATGCGAGATAGCGCGTGCGCGCCTCGGTGTTGAAGCGCACCCGCGCATGCTGGTCCAGCGACCAGCGCTCCAGCTCGAACTCGATGTTCGGCTCGATGTCTTCCATGCGCTGCGCCAGCCCGGGCAGGTGGTACGTCCACAGGTTGAGGCGCGCCAGCAGGTCTTCGCGGAAGCGGCCTTCCAGCACCGACTGCTGCAGATCGCGGTTGGTGCCGGCGATCAGCTGGAAATCGCTCTCCACTTCGCGGTCACTGCCGACCGGCAGGAAGCGCTTCTCTTCCAGCGCCCGCAGCAGCATCGCCTGTTCGTCCTGGCCGAGTTCGCCGATCTCGTCCAGGAACAGCAGCCCTTGGTGCGCTGAGCGCAGCAGGCCGGCACGGTCGCTGGAAGCGCCGGTATAGGCGCCTTTGGTGTGACCGAACAGGGTGCTCATCGCACCGTCGCCGCGCAGCGTGGCGCAGTTCACTTCGACGAAGCGACCGGGCAGCTGGTGCTTGAGCTTCTTCAGCTCGAACACGCGCTTGGCCAACTGGCTCTTGCCGGCGCCGGTTGGTCCCATCAGCAGCATCGGCGCACGTGAGCGGGTGGCCACCGTCTCGATCTGCTCGATCATCCGGTTGAAGGCGGCGTTGCGGGTGGCGATGCCGCCCTTCAGCAGGTCGCGATCCAGCAGCTGCTGCTGGGCGAAGCGCTGGGCGATGTGGTCGTAGCGCGACAGGTCCAGGTCGATGATCGCGTACGTGCCGGCGGCACCGTCCTGCTTGCGCGGTGGCGAGGTCTGCAGCAGTCGTCCGGGGAAATGACGGCTCTCGGTCAACAGGAACCAGCAGATCTGCGCCACGTGCGTGCCGGTGGTGATGTGGACGTAGTAGTCCTCCTCCTCCGGCTGGAACGGGTAGCGCGCGAGAAAGTCGTGCAGGGAGGCGTAGACCCCCTCGAATTCCCATGGATCGGCCAGGTAGGTGTCGTGACGCTGCACGCTGATGCCCGGCGCGGCCTGCGCCAGGTCCTCGCAGACCACGCGCGCCAGCTTGCTGTAGCGGCGCTCATCCAGCAGCAGCTCGATGCGGTCGGGCAGGAAATCCTCATGCATGCCCAGCGAAACGGTCGGGCGCCACTTCTGCCAGCGGCCCGGACCCTCGCCTGCGTCGAGCTGGGTGCCCAGCATGCCGAATACCACCTGCCGACGCGCCATATCCATTCCTATAAAAGATGCGCGGGAAATATATATCTTTTCGCCGGTGTCCGCTGGGCAGGATGGCCTTCTTCTATTGAAATCACTTCAAAATCAATAGCATGCGATGGTTTCGCAAAAGTTGGCACGGCCATTGCTCTATATCCGGCAAGACACGACGCGGGCTGTTCCCGCCGAGGACATCAGCATGGCCAACCTTTCACTCTTCTCCTGGATG
>NZ_JBFTNR010000095.1:0-8242 GCF_056665995.1 Stenotrophomonas sp. 05L44_2 | reverse complement strand
TCGATGACGTGGAGTTCTCCGCCGAGGATGCCACCCGCACCGAACTGGACTACCTGATCGAGGTCTCGCGCGTGGCGATCGCTGCCGGCGCCACCACCATCAACCTGCCCGACACCGTCGGCTTCACCACGCCGGAAGAGATCCGCACGATGTTCCAGCAGGTCATCGCTGGCGTCGCCGATGTGCCGAACGCAGCCAACGTGATCTTCAGCGCCCACTGCCACAACGACCTGGGCCTGGCCGTGGCCAACTCGCTGGCCGCCATCGAAGGCGGCGCGCGCCAGGTCGAATGCACCGTCAACGGCATCGGTGAGCGCGCCGGCAACTGCTCGCTGGAGGAGATCGCGATGGTGCTGAAGGTGCGCCAGGCTTTCTACGAGCAGGACACCGCCATCGACACCCCGCGCATCGTCGGCACCTCGCAGCTGCTGCAGCGCCTGGTCGGCATGCCGGTACAGCGCAACAAGGCCATCGTGGGTGCCAATGCCTTCGCCCATGAGTCGGGCATCCATCAGCACGGCATGCTGCGCCACCGCGGCACCTACGAAATCATGCGTCCGGAAGACGTGGGCTGGGAAGATTCGCAGATGGTGCTGGGCCGCCACAGTGGCCGCGCTGCCGTCGAAGCACGCCTGCGCGCACTGGGCTTCTGGCTGGAAGAAGACGAGCTGAAGCTGGTGTTCGAGCAGTTCAAGGGACTGTGCGAGCAGCAGCGTGTTGTCACCGATGCCGACCTGCAGACGCTGATGCAGGGCGGCTCCAATGCGCAGGGCTACCGTCTGGCTTCGATGACCATCAGCGATGTCGGCAGCCGCGCCAACGCGCTGGTCGAACTGTCCGACCCGGACGGCAACCGCGTGGCCGAGACCGCGCAGGGCGACGGCCCGGTCGATGCGCTGTTCGGCGCATTGTCGGCTGCCACCGGCGTGCAGCTGATGCTGGACAGCTACCACGTGCACAGCGTCGGTATCGGCGCCGACGCGCGTGGCGAAGCCAACCTGAGCGTGCGCCACGAGGGCGTGGAGTACGACGGCACCGGTACCAGCAAGGACATCATCGAAGCGTCCGCGCTGGCCTGGCTGGACGTGGCCAACCGCCTGCTGCGCCAGCGCCAGGCCAACGCCGGCATCAGTACTGAATCACCTGCCACCGCCACCGCCTGAGGAATGTGAGATGAGCGCCTTCGACACCGCAACCACCRCCAGCAGCGCTGGCCAGCAGTGGAATGCCCAGGACTATGCGATCGATGCCGGCTTCGTGCCGACCCTCGGTGGCGCCGTTGCGCGCCTGCTCGATGCGCGTGCCGGTGAGCGCATTCTCGACCTGGGTTGTGGCGATGGCGTGCTCACCACCGAACTGGCCCTCAGCGGCGCACATATGCAGGGCGTCGATGCCTCGCCGGAAATGGTGATCGCCGCGCGTGCGCGGGGCGTCGATGCGCAGGTGATGGACGRCCACGCCCTGGCCTTCGACGGTGCGTTCGATGCGGTGTTCAGCAACGCCGCCCTGCATTGGATGCCCGACCCGGATCGCGTGCTGGAGGGTGTGCGCCGCGCCCTGCGCCCCGGCGGGCGCTTCGTCGCCGAGTTCGGCGGCCATGGCAACGTGGCCACGATCACTGCCGCCGTGCAGGCTGCGCGCGTCGCCCATGGCCATGGTGCCAGCGCATTCCAGTGGTACTTCCCCACCGCCGATGCCTACGCAGACCGCCTGCGCCAGCATGGCTTCCAGGTGCAGCTGATCGAATGCCTGCCGCGACCGACCGCGCTGCCGACCGGCGTTGCCGGCTGGCTGCGGGTATTCGCCGCTCCACTGCTGGACGACCTGCCGGCCGAGGCGCGCGCCACGGTGCGCGATGCCGCCACGGCCCTGCTGGCCGACCTGCCGCGCAATGCCGCCGGCCAGCCGCTGGCCGACTACGTGCGCCTGCGCGTGCTCGCGCGGCGCCGCTGACCTGCTCCTGTTACTTTCTCTTCGATGCCCGTTACTCCGTACTCCTGCCAGGCAAACGCATGACTTCCGCACCCCGCACCCTGTACGACAAACTGTGGGACGCCCACGTGGTGGTTCCAGAAACCGACAGCGCGCCCGCCGTGCTGTATATCGACCTGCACCTGATCCATGAAGTGACCTCGCCGCAGGCCTTCACCGAGCTGCGCGAGCGTGGCCTGAAGCCGCGCCGTCCGGATCGGACCAAGGCCACGATGGACCATTCAACGCCGACCCTGCCGGCCGCTGCCGACGGTACGCTGCCCTACGCCAGTGCCGCCTCCGAAGCACAGGTCGCGATGCTGGCGCGCAACTGCGCCGAGCACGGCATCGAACTGTTCGACATGGCCTCGGACAACCGCGGCATCGTCCACGTGATCGCACCGGAACAGGGCTTCACCCAGCCGGGCATGACCATCGTCTGCGGCGACAGCCACACCTCCACCCACGGCGCATTCGGGTCGCTGGCCTTCGGCATCGGCACCAGCGAAGTCGGCCATGTGCTGGCCACGCAGTGCCTGCTGCAGCGCAAGGCGAAGACGCTGGCGATCACCGTCGATGGCAAGATCGCGCCGGGTATCGGCGCCAAGGACGTGGTCCTGCACATCATCGGCGTGATCGGCGTCAATGGCGGCACCGGGCACGTGATCGAGTTCCGCGGCAGCACCATCGAAGCGATGGACATGGAACAGCGCATGACCCTGTGCAACATGTCGATCGAAGCCGGTGCACGCGCCGGCATGGTCGCGCCCGACCAGGTGACATTCGACTTCGTCGCCAATACGCCGCGTGGCCCCAAGGGCGCCGACTTCGACGCTGCCGTTGCCCGCTGGACGCAGCTGCGCAGCGATGAAGGCGCGCGCTTCGACAGCGAGGTGCACATCGATGCCGTCGATATCCGCCCGACCCTGACCTGGGGCACCCACCCCGGCACCGCCATCGCGGTGGATGCGCCGATCCCGGCRGCCAACGATGCCGCCGCGCAGAAGGGCCTGGATTACATGCACTTCCAGGCGGGACAGACGCTGGCCGGCACGCCCGTGGACGTGGTGTTCGTCGGCTCCTGCACCAATGGCCGGCTGAGCGACATGCGCGAAGTGGCACAGGTGCTGCGTGGCCGTCGCATCGCCGAGCGCGTGCGCATGCTGGTGGTGCCTGGTTCTGAAATCGTCAAGCGCCAGGCC
This sequence comes from Stenotrophomonas sp. 05L44_2, assembly GCF_056665995.1. Taxonomy (NCBI): domain Bacteria; kingdom Pseudomonadati; phylum Pseudomonadota; class Gammaproteobacteria; order Lysobacterales; family Lysobacteraceae; genus Stenotrophomonas; species Stenotrophomonas sp. 05L44_2. The sequence continues at coordinate 5,069 of NZ_JBFTNR010000095.1, read as the reverse complement.
GAGGCCGAAGGCATCCATGAGATCGTGCGCGCGGCCGGTGCCGAATGGCGCSAGCCGGGCTGTTCGATGTGCMTSGCCATGAATGGCGACCTGGTCGCCCCCGGCCAACTGGCGGTCAGCACCAGCAACCGCAACTTCGAAGGCCGCCAGGGCCCGGGCTCGCGCACGCTGCTGGCCTCGCCGATGAGTGCTGCCTGGGCCGCGGTGCAGGGCCACGTCGCCGATGCCCGTGAGCTGTTCGCCCAGGAGGTGGCCTGATGAGCGGCTTCCGCACCCTGAGCTCGGCCAGCGTGGTGCTGCGCCAGACCAACATCGACACCGACCAGATCATTCCGGCGCGGTTCCTGTCCACCACCGAACGTGCTGGCCTGGGCCGCAATGCGTTCAACGACTGGCGCTGGCAGGCCGATGGCTCGCCCGTGGCGGACTTCGCCTTCAACCAACCGCACAATGCCGGCCGCAGCATCCTGCTGGCCGGGCGCAACTTCGGCTGCGGCTCATCGCGCGAACATGCGCCGTGGGCACTGACCGATCTCGGCCTGCGTGCCATCGTCAGCAGCGAGATCGCCGACATCTTCCGCGGCAATTCGCTGAAGAACGGCCTGCTGCCGATCGTACTGGACGAGGCCGACGTGCAGCTGCTGATGCAGCGCCCTGACGATGAGCTGACCATCGACGTTGCGGCGCGCGAGCTGCGCACGCCCGATGGCCGCGTCTACTCCTTCCCGTTGGACGGCTTCTCGCAGACCTGCCTGCTGGAAGGCGTCGATCAACTGGGCTATCTGTTGGGCCGTGTCCCTGAAATCGAACGTTACGAGAGTGAGCATGCACGCTGAAATTGTTGTCCTGCCCGGTGATGGCATCGGCCCGGAAGTGGCCGCCGCCGCGGTCGCCGTTCTGAACGCCGTCGCCAAGCGCTTCAACCACACCTTCACCTTCAGCGAGCACGACATCGGTGGCATCGCCATCGACCGCCACGGCGAACCGCTGCCGGCGTCGACCCTGGCCGCGTGCCAAGCCGCCAACGCTGTGCTGCTGGGCGCCGTGGGCGGGCCGAAGTGGTCCGACCCGAACGCCAAGGTCCGCCCGGAACAGGGCCTGCTGGCGATCCGCAAGGCGCTGGGCCTGTATGCCAACCTGCGTCCGGTGCGCACCCATGAAGCAGCACTGCACGCCTCGCCGATCAAGGCCGAGCTGCTGCAGGGCGTGGACTTCGTCGTGGTGCGCGAACTGACCGGTGGCATCTACTTCGGCGACAAGACCCGCGATGYCGACAGCGCAAGCGATCTGTGCCGCTACACCGTGGCCGAGATCGAGCGTGTGCTGCGCAGTTCCTTCCGGTTGGCGCAGCAGCGTCGCGGCAAGGTCACTTCGGTGGACAAGGCCAACGTGCTGGAAACCTCACGCCTGTGGCGAGACGTGGCCGCGCGCATCGGCCGCGAGGAATTCCCGGACGTGGCGCTGGAACACCAGCTGGTCGATTCCATGGCGATGCATCTGCTGGCCAAGCCACGCGAGTACGACGTGATCGTGACCGAGAACATGTTCGGCGACATCCTCACCGATGAGGCCTCGATGCTGGCCGGTTCGCTGGGCCTGCTGCCATCGGCATCGCTGGGCGAGCCGGGTGCGGTGGGTATCTACGAGCCGATCCACGGCTCGGCACCGGACATCGCCGGCAAGGGCATCGCCAACCCGTACGCGACGATCTTCAGCGCGGCAATGCTGCTGCGCCATTCGCTGGGGCTGGAAGACGAAGCAGCAGCGGTGGAAGCGGCGGTRCACGCGGTGCTGGACGATGGCGTGTTCACCGCAGACCTGGCCGCCAAGGGCCACGCGGTGAGCACGGCGACGGCCACCGACGCGGTGCTGGCCAAACTGGGATGAATGATCGGGGTACCGGACGGCGTCCGGTACCCGTTCTCTCTGCGCATCCCGCACTGACTCACTCAGTGCGGGATGTTCGCGCTCTGCGGATCGCTCGCGGCCGCGCGCATCTGCGAGCTGCTGCATCCGGTCAGGACAGTGCCGTCGTCAGCTCTGGCCACCACGCGTTCATGGATTCGGATGCTGCCTGAAGGCAAGCCGCTGCGCGACGCTTCGCGTTGCCAGACCTGCACGCCGGCCTGCTGGTGAGCAGTTGTCAGAACGGCATCGAGCAACACGCTTGCCACGTTGATTCTGCCAAGGTCTGCAGCGAACAGGCCGGCCGGTGCGGCCAGCACCTTGTCGGTGGCGATGCCCTGGATCTGCAGCGGCGTCTGCAGTTCGATCTGGAAGACGGGAAGCACCGTGCCGTTGATCGCATGCGTGGGTGCCGACACTGCGTGCACCTCTGCCGGCCATTCGCCCTGCGGCTGTTCCATCACCTGCTGCAGCAAGCGCCCAACGCGGCGCAGGGCCGCATCGTCGGCACGGCACTCGATGGCCGCAGTGAGGTCATTGGCATCTGCACGCTGCTGCCGATCCAGTGGCAACGTTCCCTGCGTGCTGGCAGATTGGGCAGTACATCCCGACCGATAGCCGTCGCCATCGCTGCTCACCATGATCGACGGGGCCGACGTGTTGCCATCAACCGATCGTGCGGACCACACCCGGAAAGGTTCACGCAGCGTGCTCGACTGCAGCTGCAGGCCATGGCGCGCAACGATGCGATCACGCGCTGCAGCATCGATGGCAATGGACAACCCCTGCGCGTCTGCGAATACGCGCTGGGTCCGGACGCCCTGCGCGGTCAACGGCACCGGCATATCGATGACCGTCACCGAAGCAGCGTCGGCGTCTCCGGCCTGCTCGAAATGCCAGTCACGCAGATGCAACGGGCGACCGGCCGGATCGCCGTAACGTGCCGCCCGCAGGGTGCTGGCGACGGTCTGCCGGGTATCTGCACTGGCACGGCATTCGAGCACGGCAAGCAGGTTCTGCTGGAAGCGCAGGGCCTCGGTCTGCGCCGGCTCTGCATCGGCATGGCCGCAGCAGGCAACCAGCATCAACACGCAAGCGCGGATCGTGCGAGGGAACATGCAGGCTCTCCGGCCCCGGGACAGCCCGCTATTGTGCCCGTGAACGCCCTGAAGCTGTCCACTTGGGGATCTACTGCGCGAACCCAAGTCTCGCATGTCTCTACTTGGTGGTGTAACCGCCATTGACCAGGATGGTCTGCCCGGTCATCCACCAACCGTCGGTCACCAGGAAGCGGATCCACGGCACGATGTCGGCGATATCGGTCAGGCCGGTGCGGGTGAACGCCGACAGCGCCGCGGCGGTCTTGTGGTAGGCCTGCGCATCGGCACTCTCGGCCGGATAGAAGAACGGCGTATCCATCGGCCCGGGGCCGATCGCGGTCACCGAGATCCCACGCTCGCCAAACTCYTTCGAYGCCGCGCGGGTGWAGTGYTCMACCGGCGCCTTGGTGCCCGCRTAGSYGGMATAGAACGGCGTGAACGCRCCCAGCARCGACGTSACCAGCGTGCAGATGCGGCCGCCGTCGTTGACATGGCGCCCTGCCTCCTTGAGGAAGAAAAAGGCCGTCTTCGCATTGACCGCGCTCATCTGGTCGTACTCCGCTTCGCTGATGTCCAGCATCGGCTTCTTCAGCACTTTGCCGACGGTGTTGATGGCGATGTCGGGGCGACCGACGGCGGCGACCGCGTCGGCGAACAGGCGCTCCATCGCAGCGGCCGAGGTCAGATCGGCCTGCAACGCCACGGCCTTGGCACCTGCGGCCTGCACCGCCGCAACGGTCGCCTCGGCGTCGGCCTGGGTGGCGGCGCTGTTGTAGTGGATGACGATGGCCTTGGCGCCCTGTACGGCGAAGTCGCGGGCGATCAGCCCGCCGAGGTTCTTGGCACCGCCGGCGATCAGCACGGTCTTGCCCTGGATACGGTGGTCGGTCATGGCATCGGTCTCGGGAAGAGGCTGCCGGGCTGGCAACCCTGTGCCGACGACGATATCGTGCAGAAATTGCGGATAAAGACCGCAACATTGACTTAACTTTCCAAAGCGGGCGAACAATGGACCGGATCGAGCGTTTCCGCATCTTTGCCCGGGTGGTGGAGTGCACCAGCTTCACCCGCGCCGCCGACCAGCTCGGCCTGCCCCGCTCCACTGTCTCGGCGGCCGTGGCGGAACTCGAGCAGCGCCTGGGCACGCGCCTGCTGCAGCGCTCCACCCGGAGGGTCTCCACCACCCACGATGGCGACACCTTCTACGTGCGCTGCCTGCGCCTGATCGCCGAGGTGGAAGACGCCGAGTCGCTGTTCCGCCAGGACGACGCACAGCCGAGTGGCCTGTTGAAGATCGATGTACCCAGCCGGATCGGCCGCCGCATCATCGCCCCGGCGCTGCCGGACTTCTTCGCACGGCACCCCCAGGTCGAGCTGGACCTGGGCATGACCGATCGCGCGGTGAATCTGATCGAGGACGGCTGCGATGCGGTGCTGAGGGTGGGCCAGCTGGGTGACTCCAGCCTGGTGGCCCGCACGCTGGGCCAGCTGGACTTCGTCAACGTTGCCGCGCCGGCGTACCTGCACGCGCACGGCGTACCGCAGCACCCCACCGACCTGCAGCAGCACCGCGCGGTGAACTATGCGTCGCCGACCACGGCGCGGGTGGAGCCGTGGGAATGGCAGGACGGCGCGCAGCTGCGCACGCTGCCGATGCCCGGCTGGGTGCGGGTGAACAGCGCCGAGGCGTCGATTGCCTGCTGCGTAGCAGGGCTGGGACTGCTGCAGATTCCACGCTACGACGTGCAGGCCGAACTGCAAACCGGTGCGCTGGTGGAGGTGATGCCCCAGTACGCGGCGCAGCCGCTGCCGGTGACCCTGTTGCTGCCGCACCGGCAGCATCGCGCGCAACGTGTGCAGGTGTTCCTGGATTGGCTGGTGCCGCTGCTGCGTGAGCGGCTGCAGTTGCAGGGGTGATCGGCCSGGCGGCTGCCCGGCRCCCGCAGAKGCRACTGCAACTGCAAMAGCCAGAGCGGCTCTGGGTTGTTGCTGGGTTGGCGGGGAGGGGGCAGCTGGCGGGACACGCCGCTAGTACGTCCCTGTAGGCTCGGCCACGGCATCCAT
>NZ_JBFTNR010000094.1:0-8297 GCF_056665995.1 Stenotrophomonas sp. 05L44_2 | reverse complement strand
TGCGCACCGGCAAGGACATGAAGCTGGCCAATGCGCTGACCTTCATGGCCAGCGACCGTGAAATCGCCGCCGAGGCGTGGCCGGGCGATGTCATCGGCATCCACAACCACGGCACGATTTCCATCGGCGACACCTTCACCGAAGGCGAGGCGATCACCTTCACCGGYATCCCCAACTTCGCCCCGGAACTGTTCCGTCGCGCCCGCCTGCGCGATCCGCTCAAGCTCAAGCAGCTGCAGAAGGGCCTGGCACAGCTGTCCGAGGAAGGCGCGACCCAGTTCTTCCGTCCGCTGACCAGCAATGACCTGATCCTGGGCGCGGTGGGCGTGCTGCAGTTCGATGTGGCCGCTTACCGCCTGAAGGACGAATACGGCGTGGAAGCCACCTTCGAGCAGGTCAGCGTGACCACGGCGCGCTGGGTCCACTGCAGCAACGAGAAGAAGCTGGAGGAGTTCCGCGAGAAGAACGCGCTGAACCTGGCCCTCGACGCGGCCGGCCACCTGGTCTACCTGGCGCCGACCCGGGTCAACCTGCAGCTGGCGCAGGAACGTGCGCCGGACGTGCGTTTCTCGGCAACCCGTGAAGCCGCGCATACGGTCACCGGCAACTGATTCCAGCGACCATACGGTGGCGGGGGTGCACGCGCCCGCCATCGCGGCGATGATAGGGGGGTGCAGGTCCCCCTCCCTGCAGACGATGCCCATGCCATGTCCACGACTTCCGTTGATTCGATCCGCGAAGAAATTGCCAGCGCCCTGACCCACGGGCTGGGTGCGGTGCTTGCCCTGGCCGCCAGCGCGGTGTTGATCACCCTGGCCGCGATCTACGGCGATGGCTGGCAGCTGGCCAGTGCGATCGTGTTCGGCATCGCCCTGCTGCTGCTGTACACCGCCTCCACGCTGTACCACGCCATCCAGCACCCGCAGGCCAAGGGCCGCCTGAAGGTGTTCGACCATTGCGCGATCTATGTGCTGATCGCCGGTACCTATACCCCGTTCACCCTGATCGGCCTGCGCGGCCCCTGGGGCTGGGGCATGTTCACCGCGATCTGGGCGCTGGCGCTCGGCGGCGTGGTGTTCAAGCTGTTCTACACCGGCCGCTTCAAGCTGCTGTCCACGGTGATCTACATCGCCATGGGCTGGCTGGTGGTGGTGGCGATCAAGCCGATGTGGGCCTCGATCGATGGTGGGACGCTTGCCTGGCTGTTCGGCGGTGGCCTGTCCTATACGCTGGGCACGTACTTCTACCACCGCGAATCCATCCCCTATTCGCATGCGATCTGGCATCTGTTCGTGATCGGTGGCAGCGTCTGCCACTTCGTCGCCGTTACTCGACAGGTGCTGTGACCCCGTATTGAGGGTAACGCCAGGCCCCTGGCCGGCGAGCAGGCACCGGCTCTGCACACGATGCACATGATCGCTTCGCGCCCCGTCCACCCCGACGGGGCAACCATGGCGGTGTGAATGCTGCCTCTGCTCCTGCTGCTCCCAAGGTGCCGCGCTGGCGCCTGCGTCGTCCCGGTCGCCGCGGGCAGCGCTGGCTCGCCGTGCTGGTGTTCCTGTTCGCGGCACTGCTGGTCCTCATCGCCCTGTGGGACTGGAACTGGTTCAAGGGCCCGGTCGAACGTGCGGTACAGGCGCGCACCGGCCGCGCCCTGCACATCGGCAACCTGGATGTCGACCTCGGCCGCACCAGCACCGTGCGCGCCGATACCCTTACCTTTGCCAATGCGCCCTGGGCGAAGCAGCCCACCATGGTCAGCGCCGACCGGGTCGAGATCGACGTACGGGTGTGGCCGCTGCTGCGTGGCAGCGTGCAACTGCCCGAAGTGCGCCTGACCCGCCCGGACGTACTGCTGGAAACCGCCCCGCGCAAAGGTGACCCCGGCAACTGGAACTTCCTCGGCGACAGCAAGGGCGGCACCACGCCGCAGCTCAAGCGCCTGCACATTGACGACGGTCGCCTGCAGTTCCTGGACGCACTCGGCCGCACCGACATCCTGGTGAACGTGCGCAGCGGGCAACCGAAACAGGCCGACGCCGCACCACCGTTGCTGGTGGCCGGCAAGGGCCGCTGGCAGGGCAATCCCTTTACCCTGAGCGGTGGGACCGAATCGCCGCTGGAACTGACTGACAGCGCACACCCCTTCCGCATCCATCTGGATGGCCGCGCCGGAGCCACCCATGCCGTTGCCAGCGGCACCTTGACCAACCCGTTCCAGCTGCAGGTGTTCGACCTGCAGTTCGCGCTGAGCGGKCAAGACCTGGCCGAYCTGTATCCATTGCTGGGCATCGCCATTCCGCCTTCCCCGCCCTACGCACTGGATGGCCGCCTGAAGCGCGATCACCAGGTCTGGCGCTACGAGCGCTTCACCGGCAAAGTCGGCGACAGTGACCTGGGCGGCGATGTGCAGTTCGATGTCTCCAGGGAACGCCCACGGATGACCGCGAACCTGGTGTCGCGCCGCCTCGATTTCGATGACCTTGCCGGCTTCGTCGGTGCCCCCCCGAAGACCGGTGGCGGCGAGACCGCCAATGCAGAACAGCGGGCCGAGGCTGCGCGCGTAGCCGCCAGCGCCAAAGTGCTGCCGGCCACGCCGTACAACCTGGGCAAGCTGCGCGCGATGGATGCCGACGTGCGCTGGAAGGCCCAGCGCATCAATGCACCCAAGCTGCCGCTGGACGACATGGATGCACACCTGCTGCTGGACGATGGTGTACTGCGGCTGGACCCGCTGAACTTCGGCGTTGCCGGCGGCGACATCCGCAGCACGATCCGCATGGACGCACGTCGCCCGCAGATTGCAACCTCGTTGAAGGCCAGCGTGCGCGGAGTGCAGCTGGGCCAGTTGTTCCCCGACGCCAAGCTGGCCGAACAGGCCAAGGGGGGTATCAGCGGCGCCATTGACCTGACCGGCAACGGCAACTCGATCGCCGCGATGCTCGGCAGCAGCAGCGGCAACGTGGCGCTGGGCATGGGCCGCGGCCACGTCGGCAACCTGCTGATGGAAGTGGCGGGACTGGACATCACCGAGTCGTTGAAATTCCTGTTCACCGGCGACAAACAGATTCCGCTGCGATGCGCCTTCGCCGACTTCGGCGTGCGCGAGGGCCTGATGCATACCCGGTCGATGGCAGTGGACACCACCGATACGATCATCCTCGGCGAGGGAGATGTCAGCCTGCGCGATGAAACGCTGGACCTGCTGCTGAAGCCACGACCGAAGGACAGGAGCATCCTGGTGCTGCGCTCGCCGCTGCGCATCGGCGGCACCTTCAAGGACCCGTCGTTCCGCCCGGACTTCAAGGCGCTGGGTATCCGGGGTGCGGTCGCGTTGACGCTGGGCAGCATCGCGCCGCCGGCGGCACTGCTGGCCACCATCGAACTGGGTCCGGGCAAGGATGCCGACTGCGGTGGGCATTACGCGAAGTAGAGCGGGCGTTCGGCGCCCTACTGCAAATGGGACGAGGGTGACGGGTGGCCCAGGCAGGACACGCCGTGAACCCCGCTCCGCGGTCCGGCCCAGCCGCTGGCGGCTGTGCGTTCGGGCGCTTGCGAAGCAGTGCTTCGCAAGCAAAGCGCCCTCACCCATGGGGGCTCGATGGCGCCATCCATGGCGCCAACGGTCCTGCCTGGGCCACCCGTCACCCTCCCGAAAGTTTCCTGCGCGCGCGGAACGAGAGCAGAAATTCAAAGTCAAAAGAAGACGTACAGAGCAGAATCAAAAGCAGTGCCAACCAAGGTTGGCATCTACCAACGGCAGACAGTCAGGGTGAAGGCGGCCGCGCTCGCAGGAACGTGTCCTGAGGCGGAGGGCATGGCCGTGCAGGACCGTTGGCGCCATGGATGGCGCCATCGAGCCCCCATGGACGGGTTTACGGCGTGTCCTGCACGGCCATGCCCGCCGCCTCCCCTGCGTAACAGGAAGGCGCTGCCTTGGCTTTGGCTTTGGCAGTTGCTTGAAAAAGCGGGCCGGCGGGCCGCAGGCCCGCCAGCGACAGAACTCACCCCGCCACGATGTACTGCTGCAGCTGATCCAGCTCGCGCCGCTGCGCATCGATCACCGACTTCACCAGGTCACCRATGGAAATCACCCCCAGTACCTGCCCGCCCTCGACCACCGGCAGATGGCGGATGCGGTAATCGGTCACCAGCTGCAGGCAGTGTTCCACCTGCTCACCGGGACTCACCGTCACTACTTTCGCGGTCATGATTTCCGACACTGCGGTGTCACGCGACGAACGATCGTGGAGCACGATCTTGCGTGCGTAATCACGCTCGGAGAGGATCCCGACCAGTCGCGGGCCATCCATCACCAGCACCGCGCCGATGCCCTTCTGCGCCATCAACCGGATCGCATCGATCACCGCCGCGCCTGGCGCGACCGCATGCACTTCAGGGGACTTGCCGTCCAACAGTTGCCGTACCGACGTCATCTGCCTGCCCTCCCAGGGTGGGTTGCAGCTCCGAGTCTGCCACGGAAGGGGCCAACCATGCGTCAACCAGGTACAACGGCCGTTGCTTGGACTCCTCGTACAGGCGTCCCAGGTACTCGCCGATAAGCCCCAGCGCGATCAACTGCACGCCCCCGAGGAACAGGATCACCGCCATCATGGTCGGCCACCCGGCCACCCGGTCGCCGTACAACGCCGCCTTCGCAATCACCCAGATGGCAAACACGAAGGCCACGCCTGCGGTGGCCAGCCCCATGTAGGTGGCCGCCCGCAGCGGGACCGTCGAGAAGCCGGTGATCCCTTCCAGTGCGAAGTTCCACAGCCGCCACAGGCTGAACTTGCTGCTGCCGGCCAAACGGGCATGCCGGTGATACGGCACCGCCACGCGGCGGAAACCGACCCAGCTGAAGAGCCCCTTCATGAACCGGTGACGTTCGCGCATCTCGCGCAATGCGCTCAGCGCGCGCGGCGACAACAAGCGGAAATCGCCGGTATCGGCCGGAATGGGCGTCCGCGAGAGGCGACCAATCACCCGGTAGAACACCGATGCGGCAGCGCGCTTGCTCCAGCTCTCACCGTCACGGACCAGGCGCGTGCCGTAGACGTTGTCGTAGCCCTGCCGCCAACGTTCGACAAAGTGCGGCACCAGTTCCGGCGGGTCCTGGCCATCAGCGTCGAGGATCATCGCCGCGCCTTCGCGCACATGGTCCAGGCCGGCGGTCAGCGCCGCCTCCTTGCCGAAGTTGCGCGACAGCTTCAGCGCCGATACCCGCGGGTCGGCCTGGGCCAGCGAGGCGATCAACGACCAGGTCGTGTCACTGCTGCCGTCATCCACGTACAGGATGTGACCATCGATTCCGGCCAGGCCGTCCAGTACCGCGCACAATCGCGGATGCAGCTGGGGCAGCACCAGCTCTTCGTTGTGTGCGGCGATGACGAAGGTAAGACGCTCACGAGTCATCGCCGGATTGTACGTCGTTGACGGGGATGCAGCCCGTCAGTCCAGCGTTCGAAATACCCGCTTCCCGCATCGGAAGGCACCACGGACACCTGGTGTCGTGGCCCCTCAGTCCTCCGCCAGGTACCCCGCTCCACCCAGCTGCCGTGCCTGCCGCTGGATCCACGCCGCACGACGCTGAACGTAGGGGCCTGGCTTGGCCGCGTTGTAGCGGCGCGGCGCCGGCAGCACTGCCGCCAGACGCGCGCTCTCGGCAGGGCTCAGCCGCGCGGCGTCCTTGCCCCAGAATGTCTGCGCCGCTGCCTGGGCGCCATACACACCGTCGCCGAACTCGGCGATGTTGGCGTACATCTCCAGGATCCGCTGCTTCGGCCAGAAGGCTTCGATCAGCACCGTGTACCAGACCTCCAGGCCCTTGCGGATCCAGCTGCGGCCCTGCCACAGGAACAGGTTCTTGGCCACCTGCTGGCTGATCGTGCTGGCCCCGCGCAGGCGCCCGCCCCGCGCGTTGTGGTCGCGCGCCTTTTCAATGGCCTGCAGGTCGAACCCGCTATGGTCCGGGAAGCGCTGGTCTTCTGCGGCCACCAGCGAAATCGGCAGGCTCGGCGCCATCTGGTCAAGGTCCCGCCACTGGTAGTGCAGCCGGTAGGACCAGTCGCCTTCACCCAGTGCCTCACCGAAACGCCAGACCATCACCGTGGACAGCGGCGGATCGATGAAACGCAGCACCAGCACCTGCAGGCAGCTGAAGGCCACGAACAGCACCGGCAGCCACAGCAGCCGCTTCCAGCGCCAGCGCCTGCGCGGTGCCGCGTCGGCGGCGGCCACTACCTTGTCCTGCTCTCCCCCTGCCCCCATTACTGGTGCATCCTTCTTATGCCTGGTTGTCGGCGCATTATCCGGCAACCATCCCCGTTTCCGCGCGATGTGAGCCGATGACCGCCCAATCCGATTCCCTTATCCGTTTCCTGCTCCCCGACGCCGGTGTCCGTGGCGTCCACGTGCGCCTGCAGGCCACCTGGCAGGACATCCAGTCCCACGGCGAGTATCCGGACAGCGCCACCGAACTGCTCGGCGAAGCCTGCGTGGCATCGGCCCTGTTCACCGGCCACACCAAGGTGGACGGCCGCCTGTCGATCCAGCTGCGCAGCAATACCGCTCTGCGTACCCTGTTCGCCGAATGCACCGCCGCCGGCACCCTGCGCGGCATCGTCCAGATTGCCGAGGGCGGTGACGCCCCCCGTGACCTGACCGACCTGGGCCGGGACGCCCTGCTGGCCATCACCATCGAGAATCCCGGCCTGGACCCGCGCGAACCGCAGCGCTACCAGAGCCTGGTCGCRCTGACCGCGCCGGAACTGGATGAAGCRTTCGARGACTACTTCCGCCAGTCCGAGCAGYTGCCGACGCGACTGCTGCTGGCCGCCGGCCGCGACGGTGCTGCCGGCCTGCTGCTGCAGAAGCTGCCGGGYGAYSAWGGCGACGACGATGGCTGGTCCCGCGCCAGCGCGCTGTTCGACACCCTGGGCAAGGCGGAGCTGCTGGCCACCCCGGCCGAGGAACTGCTGCACCGGTTGTTCCACGAGGAGAAGGCGGAGCTGGTGGGTGACAAGGCCCTGTCCTTCGCCTGCTCCTGCTCGCGTGAACGGGTCGCCTCGATGCTGTTCTCGCTGGGCGAGGAAGAGGCCCGTGCGGCTGCCGAAGACACCGGCGCCGTAGACGTACGTTGCGAATTCTGCGGACAGGAGTATCACTTTCCGTTGACGGAGTTCGGCATACTGTTCCACGGTGCCCAGGGGGCTGTACCGGCACCTGAACGACTTCAGTAATACCCAATGAGTCTTGTATCTGGGGAGGAACAAGGCTTGTTAAGAATTCATAAACACCCTAGGATCGAGTTCCCGCCCCAGCGGGAACTTTCACTGCCCGTCTCTGTCTGAACTGGTCCGATGCGTACCTTCCTGCGTCTACCGCTGGCCCTTCTGATCGCCCTTGGCGCGATCACGGGCGTGCACGCGCAGAGCAAGGACACCCGCACCGTCATTCCGGTCTGGAACAAGGGCAGTGGCAAGGTCGAGGCCCTGCTGTACCTGGAACCGACCGGCGAGCAGGCCGTGGGCGCACGCTGGCATTTCGGCCGCAATTCGCTCGATGCTGCGTTCGGCCTGTCTTCGGGCGACTCGCTGGGCCTGCTGTGCAACAGCAGCAGCGGCTCCAGCATCAGCGGACTGGCCAGCCATTGCATGCTGGCCAGCCTGGGCGACGACGATGATGCCATCGGCTCCAACCGGCGCCTGACGGGTACCGCCGCGCTCAACCGTGGCACCGGCCGCCTGGGAATCACTGCCGGCACCGGCCGCGAGACCCTGCCCGCCTGGCTGGCCACGCCCAGCAAGACCCCGTCGCTGCGCGCCGAACAGAATGACCTGACCGTGTTCGCGCAGAAGAACATCGGTCGCGAAGGCTTTGTCTCCATCGCCGGCACCTATGCCAAGGCACGCCTGGTACCCCTGGCCGACGCCTCACCGGCCATCGTTGACCGATGGGACAGCAAGAGCCTGAGCCTGGGCGCCGGCTACGGCAATTTCAGCGGCAGCATCATCGGCCGCGTGGTTGACGTTCCCGGCAAGCCCGGCAAGTGGGAAGGCCTGGGCATTGGCCTGACCTGGCGCACCCCGTGGTCCGGCCAGCTCACCGTCGGCGCGGAAAACGTCATCAGCCGCGGCAAGAACCCGTTCTCCCCGCGCAACGAAAGCAACGATGACGGCACCGTGCCGTACGTGCGCTACGAGCAGGATCTGTAGTCGCTCATCGGCCGCGAACAAGCTGTGTTGAACATCGGGCGCCCAGGGGCGCCCGAATTGTTTCTGGACACATCTGTCAAG
>NZ_JBFTNR010000093.1:0-8311 GCF_056665995.1 Stenotrophomonas sp. 05L44_2 | reverse complement strand
GTCTCCAACTGCCGCCGGAGTAATCCATGTTCAGCAAAGACCTCGAACACACCATCGGCCAGTGCTACAAGCGCGCCCGTGAGGCCCGACATGAGTTCATGACGGTCGAACACCTGCTGTTGGCACTGCTCGACAACCCGTCCGCCCAGGCCGTACTGAAGGCTTGTGGCGCCGACGCCGACCGCCTGCGCCAGGAGCTGGAGCAGGCCATCGAGGCCTCCGTGTCCCGCCTGGCCGAAGATGACGGCCGCGATACCCAGCCCACGCTGGGCTTCCAGCGCGTGCTGCAGCGGGCCGTGTACCACGTGCAGTCCTCCGGCAAGAAGGAGGTCACCGGCGCCAACGTGCTGGTTGCCATCTTCGGCGAGAAGGACTCCCACGCGGTCTATTACCTCAACCAGCAGGATGTCACCCGGCTGGATGTGGTCAATTACCTGTCCCACGGCATCGCCAAGCTGGGCGAGGAAGGCGAGCAGCCGTCCTCCTCCGAGGGCGAGGGCCGCATGGAGGGGGGCGAAGGCGAGCCCAAGGGCGATGCCCTGACCGAGTTCGCCAGCAACCTCAACGAGCAGGCCCGTGCCGGTCGCATCGACCCGCTGGTCGGCCGTGCCGACGAGATCGAGCGCACCATCCAGGTCCTGTGCCGCCGCCGCAAGAACAACCCGCTGTACGTGGGCGAGGCCGGCGTCGGCAAGACCGCGATTGCCGAGGGCCTGGCCCGACGCATCGTTGAGGGTTCGGTGCCGGACGTGCTGGCCGATGCGGTCATCTATTCGCTCGATCTCGGCGCGCTGGTGGCCGGTACCAAATACCGTGGCGACTTCGAAAAGCGCCTGAAGGGCGTGCTGACCGCGTTGAAGAAGGTGCCCAATGCGGTGCTGTTCATCGACGAGATCCATACCATCATCGGCGCCGGTTCGGCGTCGGGCGGCACCATGGACGCCTCCAACCTGATCAAGCCGGCACTGGCGTCGGGCGAGCTGCGCTGCATCGGCTCGACCACCTTCCAGGAATACCGCGGCATCTTCGAGAAGGACCGGGCGCTGGCCCGTCGCTTCCAGAAGATCGACATCGTCGAGCCGACCGTGGGCGAAACCTACGAGATCCTGCAGGGCCTGAAGTCCAAGTACGAAGCCCACCACGGCGTCACCTACGCCGATGAAGCGCTGCAGGCCGCCGTCGACCTGTCGGTCAAGCACATCGCCGATCGCCTGCTGCCGGACAAGGCCATCGACGTGATCGATGAGGCCGGTGCCCGCCAGCGCCTGATGCCGGAAGGCCAGCGCAAGGAGTTGATCGACGTCGAGGAGGTCGAGGCCATCGTCGCCAAGATGGCGCGCATCCCGGCCAAGCAGGTCAGCGCCACCGACAAGGATGTGCTGCAGCACCTGGAGCGCAACCTGAAGATGGTGATCTTCGGCCAGGATCCGGCCATCGGCACCCTGGCGTCGGCCATCAAGCTGGCACGCTCGGGCCTGGGCAATCCGGAAAAGCCGATCGGCAACTTCCTGTTCGCCGGCCCSACCGGTGTCGGCAAGACCGAGGTGACCAAGCAGCTGGCGCTGCAGCTGGGCATCGAACTGGTCCGTTTCGACATGTCCGAATACATGGAGCCGCATTCGATCAGCCGCCTGATCGGTGCGCCCCCGGGCTATGTCGGCTTCGACCAGGGTGGCCTGCTGACCGAGAAGATCGTCAAGACGCCGCACTGCGTGCTGCTGCTGGATGAAATCGAGAAGGCGCAYCCKGAMRTCTWCAAYMTSCTGTTGCAGGTSATGGACCGTGGCGTGCTGACCGACACCAACGGCCGCGAAGCCAACTTCAAGAACGTGGTGCTGGTGATGACCACCAATGCCGGCGCGGCGCAGGCCTCGCGGCGCTCGATCGGTTTCACCAAGCAGGACCACGCCACCGATGCGATGGAGACCATCCGTCGTGCGTTCACCCCGGAATTCCGCAACCGCCTCGATGCGGTGGTGCAGTTCCAGCCGCTGGGCTTCGAACACATCCTGCGCGTGGTGGACAAGTTCCTGATCGAACTGGAGATGCTGCTGCAGGAGAAGCACGTCAGCCTGTCGGCCACGCCGACTGCGCGCGACTGGCTGGCCCACCACGGTTTCGACCCGCTGATGGGCGCCCGCCCGATGGCGCGGGTGCTGCAGGACAAGGTGAAGCGCCCGCTGGCCGACGAACTGCTGTTCGGCAAGCTGGTCAACGGCGGCAAGGTCAGCATCGACGTGCGCAACGACGAACTGGTGGTCGAGGCGCAGGCCGAGCCGGAACGGCTGTTGCCGGCCACGGTGGAGTAAGGATGTGCCGGGCAGCGCCCGGCAACGGAAGCAACGACAGGGCGGCGCAGGCCGCCCTTGTCGTGTCAGCTCCTCAGCGGCTGCGCTGGCGGGCCATGCGCTGGAAGGCGGCAGCTTCGAGGGGTTCGATCCGCTCGACCGTGCAGCTGGCGCGATCGGTCTTCAGCACGCTGCGTGAGCCGGCGCACAGCTGGTTGCTTTCGCCCTGGGTTTCAAATGCCAGCCGCCGCGAGGTCACGGCGCTGCTGCAGGAGGCTTTGAACACCACGCGGTAGTGCTGGTCACCATTGCGCAGCAGCACATCGCGATCAGCGCCGGCGCGGACGATCTGCTGGTCTTCGCTCAAAGCAATGCAGCTGTCACCGGCGCTTGCCGACGGCGTGTCGGCGGCCTGGGCGGCGGGTGCGATCAGGGCGGCAGTGCTGAGTACCAGGGCGGCGAAGCCAGCGGGCAGGGAGGTCACGTTCATGGCAGGGGCAGGGGATGGCGATCCGGACTGGATCGGATGCCACGATGACGCCGCCGCTGCGAATGCGAATCTGCCGCAAGCATGGCTGACCGATGTCACGGTGCATTCGGTCAGGGTGCCGTCCGGCAGGGCCGGATTCCAGGCATGACAAAAGGCCAGCGTCCAGGGCTGGCCTTGTCGAGGTGGCGCAACGCGCCAGCCGCTTACTTCATTCGGTAGGTGATACGACCCTTGGTCAGGTCGTACGGGGTCATTTCAACCTTGACCCGGTCACCGGTGAGGATGCGGATGTAGTTCTTGCGCATGCGGCCGGAGATGTGGGCAATGATTTCGTGCCCATTTTCCAGACGAACGCGGAAAGTGGTGTTCGGCAGCGTCTCGCTGACGGTGCCCTCGAACTCGATGGAATCGTCTTTCGACATGTAGTCCTGTGCGGTTCAGAAAACGGCCACGCTGGGCCTAAGGCGCAGCATTTTACGCGTCAAACGCCCAGCTTGCAAAGATTGTKTTATTCCCCGGCAAAATCCGCTGCCGGCACGCGCCCGACGAGCCGGGTCCAGACGCCTTCCCGGCCCGGCGCCTGTACCGCGCTGCGGACCTGCTGCAGAAACGGCGCGCGCGGCAGATGCTCGGCGCCCATGCGCAGCAGATGCGGATTCTCCACCTGCGCGTCGATCAGTGGCCAACCCCAGCCGTGAAGCGTGCGTGCCAGTGCGGCCAGCGCCACCTTGGAGCCGCCACTTTCGCCACTGAACATGCTTTCACCGAAGAACATCGTGCCGATAGCCACGCCATAGATGCCGCCGACCAGCGTCTGCCGATCCCACACCTCGAAGGAATGTGCGAAACCCAGGTCGTGCAGCTGGCTGTAGGCATCCACCATCGCCGGGCTGATCCAGGTGCCGTCCTGGCCGGGGCGGGGCGCGCTGGCGCATGCACGCATCACCTGGCTGAAGGCGGTATCGGCGGTCACTTCCCAGCAGTTGCCGCGCAGCTGCCGGCGGAACCTGCTGCTCAGGTGCACGCCGTCGGTACGGAACACCATGCGCGGGTCCGGCGACCACCACAGGATCGGCTCGCCTTCACTGAACCACGGAAAGATGCCGCCGGCATAGGCATTGAGCAGGCGCAGCGGATGCAGGTCGCCGCCCACCGCAAGCAGGCCATCGGGTTGGCGCAGCGCTGTCTCGGCCGGCGGAAAGGGGGCATCCGGCGCATCGGCCAGGCGCCAGGGCAACTGACGGGTCATGCCGGCATTGTATTCGTCGTGGCGATGCGCGATGTCTGGCACCATCACGCACTACCGGCAAGGAGCCCCGCATGAGCGATCCGATCACCGCCATCCTCGATGCGCACGATGCGCCGCGCACACGCAATGACAGCCTGGCCATGCTGTTGACCCTGGCCAGCGAAGACCGCCCCCCGCTTGGCGCGCTTCTGCTGCAGGCGCTGGATCGCCGCTCACCCGGCTCCACCTTCCTCGACACGGCCTTGGATCTGCTGCCGGACGAGGCTGTCGCTCCGGTCTGTATTGACGCTTGGCGGCGCTATCGTGACGGCGAGCGTGGCGAGCTGCTGACCAGCGTGCTGGAGTTTGCCAGCTACCAAGCGCCGCACACGCTGCAGGACGATTGGGAGGCGCTGCTGGAGGTCGCCATCGAGGATCACATCCAGCTGGCCTCGCAGGTCTGGCAGGCATTGCCGCCGTCGGTTGCGACTGACTGGGCGCATCGGTTGACCGAGGCGGACGACGATCGCGAACTGGAGCGGGCCAAGGCAGTGCTGCTGGCCACCCAGCCGGAGACCCATGCCGCCGCCCGTGGCTACCTGGCCGACTGGAGCGACCTGGATGCCGAGGTCTGGGCGCACTGGGCGGGCCTGGCCGATGGCCCGCGTCTGCGCCGCCTGCATGGCCAGCAACCGCTGCACCTGCGCTTCGGACGCGAACAGCATCGCGCACAGGTGGACGAAGAGCCTGCCTGGCGCAAGCGGATCTGGCGGCTGCATCCCACCTGGAATGGCGGCCAGGTGCTTCACGCCGGGCGCGTGGGCGGGCTGCTCGATGCCTTGTGCGGCAGCTGTCATGCGCCGCTGCAGCGTCTGCTGCAGTCCGATGCTGCGGCGCTGCAGCCGGACGCGGAGGGTGAGGTCACGCTCGGGCTGTGCCTGGACTGCTGTGGCTGGGAAGACCCGCCCGTGCGTTTCTATCGGCACGATGCAGAGGGCATGCCGAGCTGCCACCCCAGCCAGCACTGCCAGGTGCCGATCAATCCCACCGACAGCGGCGACCTGCTGCAGGCCGAAGTGGGTCTTGCCGCGATGGACAGCCATCGCTGGCAGCAGCAGGACTGGGGCCAGTCCAATCACCGGCAGAACCTGTCGCGGGTGGGTGGCGCACCGAGCTGGGTGCAGAGCGCGCACTACCCGGCGTGCATCGATTGTGGCGAGCAGATGCCTTTCGTGATGCAGCTGGACTCAACGTTGCCGACCACCAATGAAGGCATGGTGCTGTGGGGAAGTGGCGGCATGCTGTACAGCTTCTGGTGCGCGAAGTGCCGGGTGAGCGGGCACTTCTGGCAGTGCACCTGAGCGCAGCATCCCCGCCATTGCCGTGGTAGATGCCAACCTTGGCTGGCACGCTTCTCCGACGCTACGGTTCCGCGCGGAAAGGGCCATGCCCCTGCAGTTCCTGCTGGTAGCGCCGCACATCCCGCCGCTCCTGCCGGCACCAGTCCTGCAGTGCCTCGGCAAACTCCGCATCGGCCACCCAGTGCCGGCTGCGCACGATGGTGGGCAGGAAGCCGCGTGYCAGCTTGTGCTCGCCCTGCGCACCCGGCTCGAAGCGGGCCACGCCCTCTCGCAGGCAGTACTCGATGCCCTGGTAGTAGCAGGCCTCGAAGTGCAGGCCGGGCAGGGTGGCACCGCCCCAGTAGCGGCCGTACAGCGTGTCGCCACCGCGCAGGCACAACGCGCCGGCAATCGGTTCGCCGTCCTGTTCGGCCAGAAACAGCACCAGCCCGCGTCCCAGTGAAACCGCCAGATGGCGCAGGAACGCTTCGGTCAGCGCTGGCGCGTTGCCGTATTCCAGGAACGTCTGCAGGTAGAAGCGGTACATCGCCTGCAGATCGGCGCGGGTGGCCTCGTCGCCATGCACCACCCGGAAGCTGATGCCCTGACGGCCGACCTTGGCGCGCTCCTGGCGGATGTTCTTGCGGTGTTTGTGGTCCATCGCGCCCAGGAACTCTTCGAACGTCACCCAGTCACCCCGGTTATGCCACTGGAACTGGATGTCCTCGCGCAGCAGCCAGTCGTCATCGAAGACCGTTTCGTCAGCTGCCGTGTGGAAGTTGATGTGGGCTGATGACACATCCAGCGCGGGCAACCGGTCGCGCAGTGCCGTCAGCAGGGCGGTGCGCTGCGCGTCGTCACGGGCCAGCAGGCGCGGGCCAGTCACCGGCGAGTACGGCACCGCGCCGAGCCACTTCGGGTAGTAGTCGCGTCCGTGCCGCGCATAGGCATTGGCCCAGGCGTGGTCGAACACGAATTCACCGTGGGAATTGGTCTTCAGGTAGCCGGGAACGGCGCCGACCAGGGCATCACCGTCCCAGAGGGTGAAGTGCTGCGGCTGCCAGCCCCAGTCCTCGCGCAGGCAGCCGTAGGTTTCCAGGCCGGACAGGAAGGCGTGGCTGACGAATGGATTGCGGCCATCGTGCAGGGCATCCCACGCGGTGGCGGGAACGGACTGCAGGGAGTCGAGGAAGCGGGCGGTGGGCATGGGAAGAGGATAGGGCAGGTGCGGTGCGGGATGACGGTGTCGCGGCGCCGCGGGTTGAGTTTAACCAGCCGGGGTGAGGGTCTGATCGCCCGTCACGATGGGAGTGACGCGGTGCCGATTGGCGTCGGCCTTGGATCACTCGGTACCGCTAACTGCAGGGGGCACGGCCGATGCCGTTCAGTGTTCGCGAATGGACAGCTTGCCTTTCTCAAAATTCTCGGGGGAGCTGTTCGAGGCTGGCGAGGATTGGCTTGTTGCGGCGTTGGTAGGCGCGATGGGCCTGAGGGAAATTGTGAATTCCCGGATCTGAAACGCCTAGCATTACATCCCTTTTGAGGGCTTGGCAGTGTTGATCCGTGCGACACGCGTGGCGCACTCCCCAACCTTTCAAAGGAACTGATATGAATTTCGTGCGCGCGTTCCGCCCCATTGGATTGGCGTCGATCATTGCCTGCACCTTACCCTGTCCGCAGGCGCTCACTCAGCCTTTACCGCCCGCCGCTGATACAGATGTGGCGTTGGATCTTCTATTGACGCGGCAAGCACAGAAGATCCTGGATGACCACCAGTTGCGCAGGTCCAGATCCACGGGCATATCAGTTGGTGCCTCTGTTGATATCCAGCAAAGGAAGCTCGTCATCAGCTTCGGGGCTGGAATCCTGCCGTCGGAGGACGATCATTCGCTCGAGGAACTGGAGCAGCACATCAGGAACACCCTGGAGGCCTACACGACGCAGGCCGGCGTAGGCGAAGTTGAAACGGTCATTCTTTACGAGGGAAAGCCCTACTGGGAACACTTTCCTCGCGGCATCAGTGCGCAAGAGCAGGGCTCTGCCAGGCAGGCAGGGGGCCAGGTTCTTGTCTCGGCCAGTCACGGGCTGCTGAGAGTGCACCCCGGTATGGGGTGGGAATTCCAGCGGCCTGTACGCAATGGCGTGCAGGAGGATCTGATTACGCCCGGATATGCGGACGAGTTGCAACGGCTGCTGGAAGATCGAGGGGGTGTGACCGTGCATCGTGCGCGTCGCGGCGGGGGCGGTACGCACCCGGATTCAATGCGTCCGTGGTATGAGATGTCAGCTCGTTACCATCTCAAGGATCTTCTTCCTGATCGGACAGATATCTGGAATCACTTTGCGAACAGTACTGCGAGCGACAGGGAGGTGTCAGATGACATCCGCGCTCGACCGTACTACGCGAATCATCTCGGCGTTGCAGGGATGCTCAGCATTCACACCAATGCGGATGTCCCAGGCGTTGCCCGTGGGTCAAGGGTTTTCTACCATTCAAGCAAGCCAGCGGATCGACAGCTGGCCGATCTGACGTTGTGCTACATGCGGGAGCTCATCACCGCACAGGAGGGTTACGCTGACTTTCCTGTTCCCCGAGATGGCGTCGCCGCAGGACATGGTGAAAACAACTTCGCAACCATGCCGTCCATAGTGGTCGAGGTGGCTTTTCACACAAATGCCGCGGACGCCGCCGCCCTCCAGGACCCGGTGTTCCGTGCCGCTTCCATGAAAGGAGTTGAGAAGGGCTACCGGCTCTTCCGCGAAGGCAAGGGCTGCGTTCCGTTGGAGGCCGAGCCCATCCAGGGAATACGGTTGCCTCAGGGAAGCTCACAGCAGGTGGATGTCGCCTTCGAGGGCTATCCGCAGTACCCCATCGAACTGGTCACCACGAACGTGGGCTGCCCGCCCGGATGGACCTGCAGCGACGGAAAGGTTCGCATCACTAGCCCCGACGACAAACCCAGCC
>NZ_JBFTNR010000092.1:0-8330 GCF_056665995.1 Stenotrophomonas sp. 05L44_2 | reverse complement strand
CCATCTTGTTCTCTTTGTAGCGGTCGTAATAGAAATCACGATCGGTGTAGGCGGCGACCACGCGGCTGCGGAAGCGGCCGTCGGCGGTCAGTGGTGCGGTCACGTCCGCTTCCATGCGGCGGTAGTCCCAGCTGCCGGCACTGACCGAGAACGAAGCGTCGAACTCCTTGCCCGGGCGCTTGCGCAGCAGGTTCACCGTGGCCGACGGCACACCCGCGCCGCTGAGCAGGCCGTTGGCGCCGCGGATCACTTCCACCCGGTCATAGAAGGCGGTGTCGTATTCCTGGTTGGTCGAGCCGCTGTAGGTCGGAATGCCATCCACCTGGAAATCGGTGATGGCAAAACCACGCGCGTAGTACAGCGGGCGCTGGGTGTCATAGAAGGACACGCTGACGCCGGTGACATTGCGCATCACGTCGTTGAGGCTGAACAACGATTCGTCCTGCAGGCGCTGCAGGCCGATCACCGTCGACGACTGCGGTGTTTCCTGCAGGGTGATCGGCAGGCGGGTGGTGCTCGATGGTGGCGCGGACTGCTCGGCGCGCACGCTCACCCGGTCCAGGGTCTTGGCGTCGGAGGCGTAGGCAGCGACCTCGGCCAATGCCGACGGCGCAGCCAGGGTGAGGCAGGACAGCAGGGCGGCGGGCAGCAGCGCACGGCGGGGCAGGCGGCTGGGGAAAATCTGGGTCATGGCGGGCTCGGAGCGTAGAAGCGGGGAAGGGGCGGCAACAGTCGTCCAGCACCCGGGGCGGCGGCTTCGGGCACGTCAGGTCCATCTGGGAGGGGCGCGGTCACTGCGCAGGACGCAAATGTAAATAATTCTTAACAACATTACAATTCGCGTCATTGCGCAGGGGCTTTCAGGCGCGCAGCAAGCGTCAGGGCGGGGTCGGATCCCATTGCCGCAGGCACTGGGCTCTGACCCTGCGAGGGGTCTCCCGGAACGGGTCAGAGCCCTCCCGTGCGGGAGGGATCCGCCCCGTCGCCGCGCGCAAACGCAGACGGCCACCCGAAGGTGGCCGTCCGCAGGCATCCGCCAAGCGCAGGCTTACAGCGCCTGCAGCTCTTCGTTGGCGTTGCGCTTTTCCTTGGCCGGGGCCGGCGCGGCCGTCGGTGCCAGTGCAGGCGTCGTACCTGCTTCCACCGGAACCTCCAGGTAGGGCAGGTGCAGGGTCTGGCTGGTCAACGTGCGGATCTCGTTGGTCAGCGCGGCACTTTCGTTGAGCTTGCGGCCGTACGAGGGAACGATCTCGCGCAGGCGGGCTTCCCAACCGGCCTTCATCTGTTCCGGGAAGGCCTTGGCCATCAGGTCCAGCATGATCGGCGGCGAGGTCGAAGCGCCCGGCGAGGCACCCAGCAGCGCAGCGAGGGTGTGGTCCTTGTCGGTCACGATCTCGGTACCGAACTGCAGCACCGCGCCCTTCAGCGGATCACGCTTGATGATCTGCACGCGCTGGCCGGCGGTGACCAGCTTCCAGTCGCCCGGCTTGGCATTGGGGAAGTACTTGATCAGTTCGGCCTGGCGATCGGCATCGTTCAGGCGCGCCTGGCCCATCAGGTACTGCACCAGGTCCAGGTTGTCCTTGCCCACTTCCAGCATCGGGCCGACGTTGTTGTGGTTGACCGACGAATACAGGTCCCACCACGAGCCGTGCTTGAGGAACTTGGTGCTGTACAGCGCGAACGGCCCGAACAGGACCACCGGCTTGYCATCCAGCTTGCGCGCATCCAGGTGCGGCACCGACATCGGCGGCGAACCGGTCTCGGCCATGCCATAGGCCTTCACGCCATGGCGCGAGGTCACGTCCTGGCCCTGGAAGGCGAGGAACTGGCCGCCCACCGGGAAGCCGGCGTAGTCCTTCGATTCCGGGATGCCCGACATCTGCAGCAGCTTCAGCGCCGCGCCACCGGCACCGATGAACACGAAGCGGGCGTGGGTGGTCGATTCGGTGCCGGCCTTGAGGTCCTTCACCGTCACGTTCCAGCTCTTGTCCGCGTTCTGCCGCAACGCGCTGACCTCGTGGTTGAGGTGCAGGCCGAAGTTCGGGCTGTGCTGCAGGCCGGCGGTCAGCTGGCGGGTGATGACGCCGAAGTTGACGTCGGTGCCCAGCGGCATCCACGTTGCGGCAACCTTCTGCTTCGGGTCGCGGCCTTCCATCAGCAGCGGTGCCCACTGCTTGATCTGCGCCGGGTCCTCGGAGTACTGCATGCCGTAGAACAGCGGGTTCTTCACCAGCGCCTGCTGGCGCTTGTGCAGGTAGGCGATGTTGTCATCGCCCCAGACGAAGCTCATGTGCGGGGTCGGGTTGATGAAGTCGCTGGGCTGGCTCAGCCGCCCCTCCTTCACCTGGTGCGACCAGAACTGGCGCGAGACTTCGAACGATTCGGCGATGCCGACCGCGCGCTTGGTCTCGATGCTGCCATCGGGCAGTTCCGGGGTGTAGTTCAGTTCGGCGAATGCCGAGTGGCCGGTGCCGGCGTTGTTCCAGCCGTCCGAGCTTTCACCGGCGACGCCGTCGAGACGCTCGTAGACCTGGATGTTCCAGTCCGGCTGCAGTTCCTGCAGGTAGGTGGCCAGGGTGATGCTCATGATGCCGGCGCCGACCAGCACGACATCGACGGGCTTGTCGTTGTTCGCGGCGGGCACCGAGCGCTGGGTCAGCGGCCAGTACAGGAACAGCGCGGCCACCAGCAACAGCAGCACGAGCAGGGCGAGCAGGGCCTTGCCAAATTTCTTCATGGGGGCGGGATCGTTGGCGGGGAAGGGGGTCAGGATGCGCAAGAAACAGGGAAAGAGCGTGAAGAAACAACGCCTTGCAGCATTCCTGTGGCAATTTTAACCGCTTCTGGTCCGATTTTGATGCAACGCAGCATCCGACGGCTCGCGGCACCCTCACCCGGTAGCGCCGGGCCACGCCCGGCGATGCCCTCGATCACGCCAGTTCAAGGATCTCGTCACCGGCCTCATCGATCTCGCCGGTCGCCTTCCAGCCCAGGTGCCGGTAGAAGCCATGGGAACGCGAGCGCGGGTCGGCCGAGCAGGCCAGGAACAGGCGGCTGTGGCCGGCATCGCGGCTCAGGCTGACCACGTCCTGCAGCAGTTGCCGGCCGATGCYACGCTTCTCGAATTCCGGCAGCAGGGCCAGCACCAGCACCTCGCCGCTTTCGCGGTCGGCAAAGCAGTAGCCGGCCATCCGTTGGCCCTCCCAGGCGACGCGGCCAATCGAATCGCCATCGGCGATACCTGCGGCCCAGCTTTCTTCGGTGATGCCCAGCTCGGCCAGTTGCGCTGCACTGAAGGCGTTCTCGCGGGTACGCCCGCGCAGGTCGATGCAGGCGGCGGCGTCATCGGGACGGGCATTGCGGTAGTGGATCGTCATCTGGGAAACCTGCGGTCGAATGGAACCGGGCGATTGTGGCCGACGCCTATGGAGATTGGATGGAGACCGGCGGCGCTCCTCACTCACTGCCGATGGTGAAGTACTCCGCCGCGAAGTAGCCCAGTTGATAGGCCAGCGTCGCTGCGGCCAGCCCCAGTTGCGCGCGCGTACTGCGCAGATGCCAGCCCAGCGCGGCGACGATGAGCATCAGCACCGTATGCAGGGGGTAGGCCTCGCCCAGCAGCCGCCATCGGCTTCCCCCTTTGATCGCGGTATCCACAAGATCCAGAAGGGTCAATATCGCGACCACCCCGAAGATCCAGCGTCGACGCTGCATCAGGTAGTTGCCGTAACTGCCGTACTCGCGCAGGTCTTCGGGAAACAGCAGCGCGCACAGCAGGAACCAGGTCGCGCAGTAGGTGATCACGAACAGATAGATTTCAAACGTCCAGCGGTGTACTTCAACCAGGCGGAATTCCCACCACCAGAAGGTCACCAGCGATACCAGCGTCCACACCACCCAGCACAGGTGCAGCGCCGAACAGCCACGCCGCTGCGGGTGTTCGATGATCTGCGCCAGCCCCTTCAGCAGGGTGGTGATGGACAGGCCGAGGATGATCCCCATCACCACGCGGATATGCAGGAATACCGGTTCGGTTTCCATCGGTCAGCCCCCTCGTCGGTTGCACCGATGCTTGCATGAAAAGGGGGCGGAGCGGATCAAGGCGTTTGTAGCACAAGCGACTTGATCCTCTCCGTCCCCTCATCAGCGCCTGCGCTGCACCAGTGCCGAGGCGGCGTCCAGCACTGCCCGGGTCAGCAGCGCCATCGTCTGCACGTCGCCTTTCCAGTGCTGCCAGTACAGCGGCACGTCTTCCCACGCGCGCTGCCGCACGTAGACCAGGCGCCCGGCGTCCAGATGGCGCTTGACCAGCGGCAGCGGGTTCATCGTCCAGCCCAGCCCGCCCAGATTGGCCTGCACGAAGGCGCGGGTGGAAGGAATCCACCACGTCGGCGCGGTGCTGGGCAGGTCGGCGCCGGCCATGCGCCGGGCAAAGCGCGACTGCATGTCGTCCTTGCGGTTGAACACCAGCACCGGTGCCTGCGCCAGCGCCTGTGCGGTCACGCCCTTGGCAAAGTGCTGCTCGCGGAACTCCGGCGTACAGGTGGCGGCGTAGCGGATGCTGCCCAGCRCGTGGATCTGGCAACCCTGCACCGGCTCGTCCAGGGTGGTCACTGCCCCCAGCACGGTGCCCTGGCGCAGCAGTTCGACAGTGTGGTCCTGGTCCTCCACCCGCAGGTCCAGGGTGGTGCCGGTGCCCTGCGCGAACTGCTGGGCGGCTTGTGGGAACCAGGTCTCCAGGCTGTCGTGGTTCACCGCTACGGGGATGCTGGCCTGCGGCAGGTCCTCGTCGGCCAGGCCCATCCGGTGCAGCGCGTCGTGCTCCAGCAGSGCSGTCTGYTCGGCCAGYTGCACCAGCAACTGGCCCTCGACAGTCGCGGTCGCAGGCGTGCCGCGCTTGACCAGCAGGCGGCCGATGCGGTCTTCCAGTGCCTTGACCCGCTGCGAGATGGCCGAGGGGGTGACGTTGAGCGACTGCGCGGCACGGTCGAAGCTGCCTTCGCGGATCACCGCAGCCAGGGCCCGCAGCTGGGCATGGTCGATGCGCATGGCGATTAAGCTCCGCTAATGTTGGTTTAGTAAGTTTAGCTCGTCTTTTCTATGTTGCGGCGCGACAATGGCGCCCGTTCCGGTGCTGTCCGCCTTCGCGAGGCACCGCTCCCCCCAAGCAAGACAAGGTAGTGAATCCCATGTTCTCGGTCATCTCCGCCAGCACCGGCCTTGGTGCCTGGTTCAGTGGTGCGGCTACCGGCATCGGCCTGTTTGCCGTGGTCGGCGCCCAGAGCGCCTTCATCCTGCGCCAGGGCATCCTGCGCAAGCACATCGTGCCGGTGGTCGCCACCTGCGCGGCCATCGATGCAATCTTCATCTTCGCCAGCGTGGCCGGCCTGCGCACGCTCACCACCGCGCTGCCGTGGCTGACCACCGCCGTCCTCTGGACCGGTGTGGCCTTCCTGGCCTGGTATGCGATGAAGTCGGCACGCCGTGCGATCGCCGGTGGCGGTGGCATGGGCGAAGCCGACAGCGATGACGGCAGCCGTCGTGCGGTGCTGATGGCGGCAGTCGGCTTCTCGCTGATCAATCCGCACTTCTGGCTGGACATGATGGTGATCGGCTCCATCGCCGAGAACTTCGGCAATGCGCGCATGGCCTTCGCGGCCGGCGTGGTCACCGCCAGCTGCCTGTGGCTGACCGCGCAGGGCCTGGGCGCGCGCCTGCTTGCGCCGCTGTTCACCAAGCCCAGCACCTGGCGCGTGCTGGACGGCACCATCGCGGTGATCCTCAGCATCCTGGCCCTCACTCTGGCGGTGCGCGGGGTCCATTGACCCGGCGCACGCCCCCCGAACCCACGTCCTTACTCTCTCTCCAAGGTAGTGGCAACGACGGCACCGGCAACGGTGCCGTCGTTTTTTCTGCCCACTGGCGGCGCGGCCGCTTGCCTGCCTAGAATCGAGACTGCGGGCAGGGGCCCGTTCTCAGGGGGAAGGATGCGCAGGATTGTGCTTGCCGCGCTGCTGTGCGCGGTGGTGGGCGGGACGTCGGCGGGTACCGGCGGGGTGGACCTGGACCGCTACCTGCGGCAGGAAGCATTCGCCGACATCAAGATTTCGCCGGGTGGCGAGTACGTGGCTGCCACGGTTCCGATCGAGGCGGGTACGGCGCTGGCGATCTACCGGATCGCCGACATGAAGATGGTCGGCACCTTCCGCCCACCCCGCAACAACCACGCCCATACCTTCGACTGGGTAAGCAATGAACGCCTGCTGGTGGGCATGGCGCAGAAGCTGGGTGTGCTGGATCGACCAGCGCCCACCGGCGAGCTGTTCGGCATCAAYGCCAACGGCAAGGGGGGAGAACTGCTGGTCGGCTACCGCACCGCTGAAACCGGACTGGGCACCAACATCAAGGTCAAGCCTGCGGGAATGGTGGCGGCTTTCCTCACCGATGAGTTGAAGGACGACGATCGCAACGTGCTGGTGGCGGTCACTCCGTTCACCGACAACGCGGCCACCCAGATCGAACGCATGGACGTGAGCACCGGTCGCCGCAACGCGGTCGCGCGCGCGCCGATCGCGCAGGCCGCCTTCACTACCGACGCCCGGGGCGAAGTGCGCTTCGCTTACGGCGTCGGACCTGACCAGAAAAAGAAGCTGTATTACCGCGCCGGTGCCAGCAGCGAATGGATACTGCTGCACGATGAGGCCTTGAACCCGCGCAACGAAGCGGCCATCGGCTTCTCGGCCGACGGCCGCCTGGCCTATCTGCAGGTGGAGCAGGCCGAAGGCCCCGACGTGATCGTCAGCTGGGACCCGCAGAACAACGAGCGGCGAACGGTTCTGCGTGATGAGATCGCCGACCCTGCACGCATCATCCACCGCCCCGGTACGCAGGTGCCGGTGGGCGCGCTGTTCATGGGCACTACCCCACGCACACGCTTCTTCGATGAGACCTCGGAGGATGCCCGGCTTTATCGCAGCCTGGAAACCGCGCTGGGTGCTCCGGTATACATCACCTCCAGCACCCGCAACGGCAGCACTGTCCTGGTGGAATCCTGGTCGGGCCGCAATCCGGGTGATTTCTACCTGTATGACACGCTGGGCAAGCGCGCCCGGCACCTGATCAGCCGCAGCGACTGGATCGACCCGGCGCAGAGTGCCGACGTACGCGCCATCACCTTGCAGGCCCGCGACGGCCGCCCCCTGCATGGGTTCCTTACCGTGCCACCGGGGGTGCCGATGCGCGCGCTACCGATGGTGGTGGTGCCGCATGGCGGTCCGATCGGGGTCCTGGACGATGGCACGTACTCCACCGAGACGCAGATGCTGGCGGCCGCCGGCTATGCCGTGCTGCAGGTGAATTTCCGTGGCTCGGCCGGTTACGGGCGCGCACATGCGCAGGCTGCGCGCAAACAGTGGGGCGCGGCGATGCAGGATGATGTGACCGATGCCACGCGCTGGGCCATCGAGCAGGGAATTGCCGACCGTGAACGCATCTGCATCTATGGGGCCAGCTACGGCGCCTATGCGGCGCTGATGGGGACGGTGCGAGAGCCGGGTCTTTACCGTTGTGCGGCAGGTTACGTTGGCATCTACGACCTGCCCTTGATGTATGCGCGCGGGGATATCCAGAGTGACGAATCCGGGTTGATCTACCTGCGCGAGTGGCTGGGACGGCCCAAGGATCTTGTCGAACGCTCGCCGGTCAACCTGGCCGCGCAGGTTGGCGTGCCGGTGCTGCTGGCCGCCGGCCGCGAAGACCAGCGCGCACCGGTGGTGCATACCGAGCGGATGGAGGCGGCATTGAAGCAGGCCGGAACGCCTGTGCAGGCCCTGTACTACAAGAACGAAGGGCATGGGCTGTACAACCTGGCCAACCAGCGCGACTACTACGGCCACCTGCTGGCGTTCCTGTCGCGCAGCCTGGGCGGAGCAACGGCGCAGGTGACGGCCGCTGGCAATGCGGAGAAGGCGCCCTGAGTCCGGCGATGGCGGCCTCGCCACTGGCGGAGCCATCGCGGGCCTGCCTAGAATCGGCGAATCTGGACAGGGTGTCCGGGCAGGGAGGGGGAAGGATGCGAAGGACTGTACTTGCCGCGCTGTTGTGCGCGGTGGTGGGCGGGACGTCGGCGGGTACCGGCGGGGTGGACCTGGAGAAGTACCTGAAACCGGAGTCGTTTTCGAACGTCAAGCTCTCGCCCGGCGGCGACTACGTTGCCGGCACCGTACCGCTGGACGATTCCACCGCGCTGGTCATCCTGCGCACGTCCGACCGCAAGCCTGCCGGCGTGTTCCGCCCGCAGGACAAGAACCACGCCAACACCTTTGAAT
>NZ_JBFTNR010000091.1:0-10668 GCF_056665995.1 Stenotrophomonas sp. 05L44_2 | reverse complement strand
GACCAACGGTCATGACCCACCTTTGCGCCCCCCCGTCGTGACCTACCATCACGATCAACGGTCGTGATCTACTGGCCCCTCCTCCGACGGAAACACGCGCTTGGTCTCCAGCTGGATCCTGCTGCTGGTCTCGGTTGCCTACGCTGCGCTGCTGTTCGGCGTGGCGTGGTGGGGCGACCGTCGGCCGATGTACCCGGACCGGCCGTGGCTGCGGCCGGTCGTCTACAGCCTGGCGCTGGCGGTGTACTGCTCGTCGTGGACCTTCTACGGCGCAGTCGGTACCGCCGTGCGCAATGGTGTGGGCTACCTGCCGATCTACATCGGCCCGTTGCTGCTGCTGCTGTTCGGCTGGCGCATCATCGAGCGTCTGGCGCTGATCGCGCGCAGCCAGAACGTGGTCTCCATCGCTGATTTCATTTCCTCGCGCTTCGGCCGCTCGCGGCGGCTGGCGGCGCTGGTGGCGATCATCGCGCTGATCGGCATCATTCCCTACCTCGCCCTGCAGTACAAAGCGGTGGCGATGAGCCTGCAGGTACTGACCGGCAACACCGGCCCGACCGGGTTCTTCAGCGATCCGGCCCTGTACGTGGCGTTGCTGATGGCGCTGTTCGCCACCCTGTTCGGTACCCGCCAGGTGGACGCCACCGAACACCACCACGGCATGATGCTGGCCATCGCGCTGGAGTCGGTGATCAAGCTGGTGGCGATGGTGGCGGTGGGCGTGTTCGCCTATGTCTGGCTCAGCGACCGCAACGARGCGGTGGTGGAGTCGGTGCATACGCTGTTCACCGGGCTTCCGCCGGTGGGGTTCATTTCGCAGACGCTGCTCAGTTTCCTGGCCATCATCTGCCTGCCGCGCCAGTTCCATGTGGCGGTGGTGGAGTGCGGGGATGTGCGCGACGTGCGCCGCGCGCGCTGGATGTTCGGCGGCTACCTGGTGCTGATCTCGGCGATGGTGCTGCCGATCGCCACGGCCGGCATCAGCCTGTTCGGTACCGGAAGCGGCGTGGCCGACGACTCGATGGTGCTGGCGTTGCCGCTGGCCGAGGGCCGCAACGCGCTGGCACTGATCGCCTATATCGGCGGGTTCTCTGCCGCCACCGGCATGGTCATCGTGTCCTCGATCGCGTTGGCGACGATGGTCAGCAACGATCTGGTGATGCCGGTGCTGCTGCGTCGCAGTGGCGACCACCAGGAAGCGGCCGATGTCGCCTCGCGGGTGCTGTGGATCCGCCGGCTGGCGATCCTGCTGCTGGCACTGATGGCCTACAGCTACTACCGCAGCAGCAGCAACGACAGCACGCTGGCCTCGTACGGACTGATGGCGTTCGCCGCGGTGGCGCAGTTCGCGCCGGGCCTGATCGGTGGCCTGTACTGGCGCGGCGCCAGCCGTCGTGGCGTCGAGACCGGCATGCTGCTCGGCTTCGCCACCTGGCTGTACACCCTGCTGCTGCCGGCGATGACCATGGCCGGCTGGATG
This sequence comes from Stenotrophomonas sp. 05L44_2, assembly GCF_056665995.1. Taxonomy (NCBI): domain Bacteria; kingdom Pseudomonadati; phylum Pseudomonadota; class Gammaproteobacteria; order Lysobacterales; family Lysobacteraceae; genus Stenotrophomonas; species Stenotrophomonas sp. 05L44_2. Next base: position 9,188 of record NZ_JBFTNR010000091.1, on the reverse strand, counting down.
GATGCAGGCTGGGTGCAGCATGGTCCGTTCGGCATCGATTGGCTGCGGCCGCAACAGCTGTTCGGCATGACCGGCTGGGACCCGCTGACCCATGGCACGTTCTGGTCGCTGCTGGTCAACGCGGCGACGATGATGCTGGTATCGGCGCGTTGGCGTCCGGGCGTGGATGAGCGCCTGCGCGCTGCGCCCTTCCTCGATCCCTATGCCGAGCGGCCTTCAGTGGCCGGTGGTTGGCCGGGCCACGTGCACGTGGGCGACCTGCTGGCACTGGCCTCGCGCGTGGTCGGCGAGCGCCATGCGCGGCGCTCGTTCTTCGAACAGGCGCAGTCGCTGGGGCGCGAGCTGCAGTCCTCGGCACCGGCGGACCGGCCGTGGGTGCAGTTCACCGAGCGCCTGCTGGCCGCATCGATCGGGGCGGCGTCCGCGCGCCTGCTGCTGACCAGCCTGCTGCGTGGCTCCGGCATGGACCTGGGCGAAGTGGTGGCGGTGCTGGACGAAGCCGGGCAGGAACTGCGCTTCAACCGCGAGATCCTGTCGACCACCCTGGAAAACATCAGCGCCGGCGTCAGCGTGGTCGACCCGGACATGCGCCTGACCGCGTGGAACCGGCGCTACCAGGACATGTTCGGCTATCCCGACGGCATGCTCTACGTGGGCCGCCCGGTGGCGGATCTGATCCGCTACAACGCCGAGCGTGGCGAGCTGGGCGAGGGCGACATCGAAGTGCAGATCAACCGCCGCATCGGCTATATGCGCGCCGGTTCGCCGCACGTGTTCGAGCGCACCCGCAGCGATGGCAAGGTGATCGAAATGCGTGGCCAGGCACTGCCCGGCGGCGGTTACGTCACCAGCTACAACGACATCACCGACTACAAGCACGCCGAACGGGCGCTGCTGGAAGCCAACGAAACACTGGAACAGCGCGTGGCCGAGCGCTCGCATGTTGCGGAAGTCGCACAGCAATCGAAGACCCGCTTCCTGGCGGCGATCAGCCATGACGTGCTGCAGCCGTTGAATGCGGCGCGACTGTTCGCTTCGGCGCTGCGCGACAGCGACCATGTCAGTGACGAGCAGCGGCACCTGGCCGAACGCGTGGATGCGTCGCTGCGTGCGGCCGAAGAGCTGCTGGATGGGCTGCTGGACGTGTCGCGGCTGGATGCTGGTGGCCTGCATCCGGTGATCGGCGAATTCGATGTCAGTGCGTTGATGCGTGAGCTGGCCGCGCAGTACACGCCGGTTGCGGCCGGGCGTGGGCTGCGGCTGGATCTGTTCGCGCGTACCACCTGGGTGCGCAGTGATCGCCGCCTGCTGCGCCGCGTGCTGCAGAACTTCCTGGCCAATGCGCTGCGCTACACGCGGCAGGGGCGCATCGTGCTTGCCGTGCGCCAGCGCGGCGACGAAGTGGAGCTGCAGGTGTGGGATACCGGCCCCGGCATTCCCGAACACCACATGCGACAGATCTTCGATGAGTTCCACCGCTACCAGCAGCCGTTTGACTGGGGCGAGCAGGGCCTGGGGCTGGGCCTGTCGATCTGCCAGCGCATCTCGCGCCTGCTTGACCATCGCTTGAATGCCCGCAGCCGGGTTGGCAGTGGATCGATGTTCTCGATCATCCTGCCGCAGGTAGCGCCGTTGCCGGGATATACCGAAGCGCTCACCGTGGCGCAGGCCGCACCGCCGATCCGCAGCGATTCGCTGGCCGGCCTGCGCGTGCTGTGCGTGGACAACGACGAGGAGATCCTCGATGGCATGCGCGCGCTGCTGGGGCGCTGGCAGGTGCAGGTGATCACCGCATCGACGGTGGACCAGGCGTTGCAGAAGATCGCCGAGCGTCCGCAGGTGATGCTGGTGGACTACCACCTGCACGATCGCATGGATGGCCTGGATGCACTGGTGGCACTGCGCGAAGCGGCGGGCTATCCATTGCCCGGCGCGCTGCTTACCGCCGATGGCCGCGATGAACTGAAGCGGATGGCACGCGAGCGCGGCTATCGCCTGTTGACCAAGCCGATCAAGCCAGCCTCACTGCGCGCGTTCCTGGGCGCGTTGCGCGACGCCCGGTAGTGCCRGCCGCTGGCCGGCAACCTCGCAATCGCCGGCAGGTTACGCCACGCCGTGCAGGTGTTCGTACAGGATCGTCGCACCGATGATCACCAGGATCACGCCACCGATGATTTCGGCGCGCTTGCCGACCATGCTGCCAAGTGCGCGGCCAAGCATGATGCCGGCGGTGACCATGGTCAGCGTGCACAGGCCGATGACCGCCGCCATCACGCCGATATGCACGTCCATGAAGGCCAGGCCGATGCCCACCGCCATCGCGTCGATGCTGGTGGCGAAACCGGTCAGTGCCAGCTTCCAGAAGCCGTGGTGCTGCGACGGATCTTCATCGTCCTCGCCGCTGTCAGGGCGCAGGCCGTTGTAGATCATGTGGATGCCCAGTGCGCCGAGCAGGCCGAAGGCAATCCAGTGGTCGAAGGCTTCGACGTACTGCAGGGCGGCACGACCGAGCAGCCAGCCGATGATGGGCGTGATCGCCTCGATGACGCCGAAGATGATGCCGGCGCGCAGCGCATCACGGAACACCGGCCTGCGCATGGCGGCACCCTTGCCGATCGCCGCGGCGAAGGCATCGGTGGACATGGCAAAGCCGATCAGGAGGATCGAAACAGGAGACATGAGCGGCAGCAGAAGGTCGGGCAAGGACGGACGCACGGCTCGCGCTCGCGCCCAACCTGACGTTGCGCGCGCGGGCCGCTGGTCTCGCCAACCATCATGGTTGTCCACGCCACGGCGCACTGGCCGAGTATGTTGACGTGGACGATTCCTGCGTAGGAATCCGGCTACTCCCCAAGGGGACGCGAAGCTTAGCACCGCGATCCGCGCGTGGCGCATCTCCCGCGAAACGCGCAGGCACGGCTGGTTTGTATAGCGATGGCTATACCACGGGCGATACGGTAGCGCCGGGCCGTGCCCGGCGAGCGTAGCGGGTAGTGCCGGCCGCTGGCCGGCACGCGCAACGGCGAGAGCGTGCCAAGCAAGCCTGGCACCCGCAAAAGCAGTTTCCGGTAGCGCCGGGCCATGCCCGGCGAGCGCAGCGGCGATACAGGTACGGGCGATTGCCGGCCAGCAGCCGGCACAAACCCTCAGTCTTCTTCCGGCGGCAGCACGATGGCGTCGTCGTCGATCGCCAGCTTGCCGGCCATCAGCACCGCCTGGGTGCGGTTGGTCACGCCCAGCTTGCGCAGGATCGCGGTCACGTGAGCCTTGATCGTCGCTTCGGAGACATTGAGGTCGTAGGCGATCTGCTTGTTCAAGCGGCCCGCACCCAACATCTGCAGCACGCGGAACTGCTGCGGGGTCAGCTCGCGCAGGCGCTGACCGACTTCGCGTTCTTCGCTGCCGGTGGGCGGCACGTTGTGTGCTTCCGGCGGCGCCCAGGTCTCGCCATCGAGGATGGTGCCGAGTGCATGGCCGATGGTGTCCGAATCGGCGGATTTCGGAATGAAACCTAGCGCACCATGGTCGAGTGCACGCCGCATCACCGTGGCTTCTTCGCGTGCGGACACCACCACCACCGGCAGGTGCGGATGCAGCGAGCGCATGTGTACCAGTGCGTTGAAGCCCTGTGCGCCGGGCATGTTGAGATCCATCAGGACCAGGTCGGCGTCGTTGTGCTGGTCGGCCAGCGCATACAGCGCCTCCACGCTGTCGGCCTCGAACAGTTGAACGCCCGGAATGACCCGCTGCACGGCACCCCGCAGGGCTTCGCGGAACAACGGATGGTCATCGGCAATCAGGAGGGTGGTCATGGTCGGGGGGAACCGTGGGGGGAAAGCAGATGGGGTCAGAGCCCTTTCCTTGTGGAAAGGGATCCGACCCCGGGTAGCACATCAACGCACCTTGCGCTCGTCCACCAGCGACGCCACGACTGATGGATCGGCCAGGGTCGAGGTGTCGCCGAGCTGGTCCGGTGCGTTCTCGGCGATCTTGCGCAGGATGCGGCGCATGATCTTGCCCGAACGGGTCTTCGGCAGGCCCGGTGCCCACTGCAGGTGGTCGGGCGTGGCGATCGGCCCGATCTCCTTGCGCACCCAGGCGACCAGCTCCTTCTGCAGCTCATCGCTGGGCGCTTCTTCGGCCACCAGGGTGACGTAGGCATAGATACCCTGGCCCTTCACGTCGTGCGGGAAGCCGACCACGGCGGCTTCGGCCACCTTCGGRTGCGASACCAGCSCGCTTTCCAMTTCGGCSGTGCCGATGCGGTGGCCGSWSACGTTSAWCACATCGTCCACGCGGCCGGTGATCCAGTAGTMGCCGTCTTCRTCGCGGCGGCAGCCGTCACCGGTGAAGTAGCTGCCCGGGTAAGTGCGGAAGTAGGTGTCGATGAAGCGCTGGTGGTCGCCGTACACCGTGCGCATCTGGCCCGGCCAGGAGTCACGGATGATCAGGTTGCCTTCGGTCGGGCCGTCCTTGATCTCGCCATCGGCATYGACCAGGGCCGGCTGCACGCCGAAGAAGGGCAGGGTGGCCGAACCCGGCTTCAGATCCATCGCACCGGCCAGCGGCGAGATCAGGATGCCGCCGGTCTCGGTCTGCCACCAGGTRTCGACGATCGGGCAACGGCTGTCGCCGACCACTTCGTAGTACCAGCGCCAGGCTTCCGGATTGATCGGTTCGCCGACGCTGCCAAGCAGGCGCAGCGAGGCGCGCGAGGTCTTCTTCACCGGCTCCTCGCCTTCGCGCATCAGCGCGCGGATGGCGGTGGGAGCGGTGTAGAAGATCGACACCTTGTGCTTGTCGATCACGTTCCAGAAGCGCGAGGTGTCCGGGTAGTTCGGCACGCCTTCGAACATCAGCGAGGTCGCGCCGTTGGCCAGCGGGCCGTACACGATGTAGCTGTGGCCGGTGACCCAGCCGACGTCGGCGGTGCACCAGTAGATGTCGTCCTCGCGCAGGTCGAACACCGCTTCATGGGTGTACGCCGCGTACAGCAGGTAGCCGGCGGTGGTGTGCAGCACGCCCTTCGGCTTGCCGGTSGAACCSGASGTRTAGAGGATGAACAGCGGATCCTCGGCGTTCATGGGTTCCGGCTCGCAGCTGGCCGGCTGGCTGTCGACCACATCATGGAACCAGCGGTCGCGCGGGGCCTGCATGTCCACCGCACCGCCGGTGTGGCGCACCACCAGCACGGTTTCCACGGTATTGGTGCCGGGCAGCTTCAGCGCCGCATCGACGTTGGCCTTCAGCGGAATCTTCCGGCCACCGCGCAGGCCTTCGTCGGCGGTGATGATCAGCTTGCTCTGGCAGTCGCTGACACGGTCGGCGATCGAATTCGGGGCGAAGCCACCGAACACCACCGAGTGGATCGCACCGATGCGCGCGCAGGCCAGCATGGCCACGGCAGCGTCGACGATCATCGGCAGGTAGATGGTGACCCGGTCGCCCTTCTTGACACCCAGGTTGCGCAGCGCGTTGCCGAGACGGCAGGTGCGCTCGTACAGCTCGCGATAGGTCACGTGCTGGGCCGGCGCGTCCGGGCTGTCCGGCTCGAACAGCAGGGCCGTCTTGTCGCCGCGCTTTTCCAGCTGGCGGTCCAGGCAGTTCACGCTGGCGTTGAGCTCGCCATCTTCGAACCACTTGATGTGGAAGTCGGACAGGTCGTAGCTGACGTTCTTGATCTTCGTCGGCTTGCGCGACCAGTCCAGCCGCTCGGCAGCCTTGCCCCAGAACGCATCCGGATCGGACACCGAGGCCTGGTACTGCTGTTCATAGGTGTTCTTGTCGATACGCGCCTTGGCGGCGAACTGCGGATCGACAGGGTAGAGATCAGCCATGGCACCCTCACTTGCACGTTGACTTTGTGTGTGCAGCCGCAGCATTGCAGCAGCCGTTCCCCCTCAGTTTGCCCCATCCACCCCCGGTCGCGTCACCACTTCGGTTAGACCTTGGTCGAAAGTCGGGCCCCTGCAGGCCCGGGTTCGACCAATGGCCAATAGCCGGTGCGTGCAAACGCCCCGCAGTCTCGGCTCGACCGTGCCCCACGCGCGGCATCACCTTGCCACTTGGGAGAGAGGGCAACATGAGCCACCGTACGTTGAAAGCCGTGCGCACACCTTTGGCGGCCTGCCTGTTGGTCGCCCTGGTCGCACCGGGCATGGCGTTCGCCGAGACCGCCAAAGAGAAGGCACTGGAGTCACGCGTCGCCGAACTGGAGCGGCAGGTGCAGGCGCTGCTGGCGTCGCAGCAGCAGCAACAGACCCAGATCGTGYAGACCCAGCAGGCGGTCACCGACGTCCGCACGCTGCAGGCCGAACAGAAGCCGGCGGTGCCTGCGGGCAAGCAGCCGATCCAGGTCACCACCATCACCCCCGGCGCGGCGCCGGGCACCACGGTCAAGATCGGCGGTTTCATCAAGGCCGATTTCCTGGCCACCCAGACCAGCGATGGCCAACTGGCCGACGACGCCACCGGCCGCTCGCTGTACCTGCCCGGGCAGACCCCGGTGGAAGGCGCCGGCGGCAGCGGCAAGCGCTCGGACGTGGACTACAACGCCCACGCCAAGTTCTCGCGCTTCAACCTGGGCATCGACAACGTCAGCGAGTCGGGCAACAAGGCCGGCGCGTTCTTCGAGATGGATTTCTTCGGCAACTCGCTGGGCAACCAGACCGCCACCAACACCTATGGCGTGACCCTGCGCCATGCGTACATGTACTGGAACAACTGGATGGCCGGCCAGACCTGGTCGAAACCAATGCCAGCGCCAATTCCGATCGCGGCAGCCTGCCGGACCTGACCCTGCGTTATGGCTGGAAGGGTGACTGGGGTACGTTCGGTGTTGGCGGTATCGTCCGTCAGCTGAAGGTCGACAACCAGGCCACCGGCGCAAAGGCCGACAAGGTGGCCGGTGGCCTGACCCTGGGCGGCAAGTGGGTGATGGGTGACAGCGATTCGCTGCACTACCAGTTCACCGGTGGCGAGGGCATCGCCCGTTACATCGGCCTGGGCATCACCGCCGATTCGGCCTATGACGTGGCCCGTGACGAGCTCAACCCGACCGGTGTGATCGCCGGCTATGTCGGTTGGCGCCATGCGTTCTCGCCGAAGCTGCGCACCAACCTGATCTATGCGCGCAGCGACTACGACAACGACAGCATCCTCGGCCCGCTGGTGACCAAGAGCGTGCAGAGCATCCGCGGCAACATCTTCTACTCGCCGCTGCCCAAGGTCGATGTCGGTGCCGAGCTGATGTACGGCAAGCGCGAGATAGAGAACGGCAACAAGGGCGATATCACCCGTCTGCAGTTCACTACGAAGTACAGCTTCTAAAGGAGTGCCGACCAAGGTCGGCACCTACCAAGAATGAGTGCCGACCAACGGTCGGCACCTACCTAGACTGCGTGCCGACCGAGGTCGGCACCTACAGAGGGAAAGCTTCCCATGTCCACAACACCTGCACCGGCGAAAGCCCAACTAACCCAGGGACACAAGAAGGTCATCTTCGCGTCCAGCCTGGGCACCGTTTTCGAGTGGTACGACTTCTTCCTGTATGGCTCGCTTGCGGCGATCATCGCCAAGCAGTTCTTCAGTGGCGTCAATGAAACCACGGGCATGATCTTCGCCCTGCTGGCCTTCGCGGCCGGCTTCTTCGTGCGCCCGTTCGGTGCGGCCTTCTTCGGCAGCCTCGGCGACCGCATCGGCCGCAAGTACACCTTCCTGGTCACCATCCTGATCATGGGCATCTCGACCTTCCTGGTCGGTGTGCTGCCCAACTACGCCTCGATCGGCTTCGCCGCGCCGGTGATACTGATCATCCTGCGCCTGGCCCAGGGCCTGGCCATGGGCGGCGAGTACGGTGGTGCGGCGACCTACGTGGCCGAACACGCGCCGGACGACAAGCGTGGCCTGTACACCAGCTTCATCCAGTGCACGGCCACCCTCGGCCTGTTCATGTCGCTGCTGATCATCCTGGCCTGCCGCTACTTCCTCGGCAACGAAGCGTTCGAAGCCTGGGGCTGGCGCATTCCGTTCCTSGTYTCGATCSTGCTGCTGGGTGTGTCGGTGTGGATCCGCCTGCAGCTGAGCGAGTCGCCGCTGTTCCAGCAGATGAAGTCGGAGGGCAAGGGTTCCAAGACGCCGTTCCGTGACAGCCTGAAGGGCGGCAACCTGAAGCTGATGCTGCTGGTGCTGCTCGGCGCCGCAGCGGGTCAGGCGGTGGTCTGGTATGGCGGCCAGTTCTACGCGCTGTTCTTCCTCAGCAGCATGCTGAAGGTCGACGCCACCACCTCCTACCTGCTGATCGCCGCCGCGCTGGCGCTGGGCGTGCCGTTCTTCATCTTCTTCGGCTGGCTGTCCGACCGAATCGGCCGCAAGAAGATCATCCTGGCCGGCTGCCTGTTGGCCGCCATCACCTACATCCCGATCTTCAAGGGCCTGACCCACTTCGCCAACCCGGCCATCGAAGAGGCCCGCAGCAGTTCGCCGGCGCTGGTCGTGGCCGACCCGACCACCTGCTCCTTCCAGTTCGATCCGGTGGGCCTGCGCAAGTTCACCAGCTCCTGCGACGTCGCCACCGCCGCGCTCACCAAGGCCGGTGTGCCGTATGACGTGCAGCCGGCCGCTGCCGGTTCGCTGGCGATGGTCAACGTGGGCAGCGCCAGCGTCACCTCGTACGAGGCCGCCGGCCTGACCAAGGAAGAAGGAAAGGCCAAGGCCGATGCATTCGGTGCTGAGCTGAAGACTGCGCTGACCGGTGCCGGCTATCCCGCCAAGGCCGATGGTTCGCGCATCAACTACGCAGGCACGATCCTGATGCTGTGGCTGCTGGTGCTGTACGTGACCATGGTCTACGGCCCGATCGCCGCCTACCTGGTCGAACTGTTCCCGACCCGCATCCGCTACACCTCGATGTCGCTGCCGTACCACATCGGCAACGGCTGGTTCGGTGGCTTCCTGCCGGCGATCTCGTTCGCGCTGGTGGCCGGTACCGGCAACCTGTACTACGGGTTGTGGTACCCGATCATCATCGCGCTGATGTCGGTGGTGATTGGCGGCCTGTTCCTGCGCGAGACGAAGAACGTGGACATCACCAAGTAAGAATGATGTTCATCGAGTGAAGGAGAGGCCGTGGTGCAGACCACGGCCTTTCTGTTTGTGGGGGCGCTTATCCGGCCCGCACCCTGGTAGTG
>NZ_JBFTNR010000090.1:0-8443 GCF_056665995.1 Stenotrophomonas sp. 05L44_2 | reverse complement strand
GCCGTGGCTCGCTTCGGCGCGCTGCTTCTGCCGACCGAGCAGGATCGGTGCCTGGTTGGCCTCGCGCGCTTCGCGGTTGCCACGTGCCTGCCGCTGCTGCTGGCGCTCGTTCTGTTCGCGCGCGCTGCGTTGCCGCTGCCGGTGCTGGGCACGGGCATGCTCCAGCTGCGCGGCGGCGGCCTCGCGTTCGGCGGCGCGTGTGTCGGCATAGTGCTGCCACGGTCCGCCGTAACGATGCAGGCCGTGCGCGTCCAGTTCGACGATCTGCGCCATCTGCGCAAGCAGGCCACGGTCGTGGCTGATGGCCAGCAGGCCGCCCTGCCACTGCTGCAGCTGTGCGTACAGCTGGTGGCGATGCCGGGCGTCGAGATGATTGCTTGGCTCGTCGAGGATCAGCCAGTCCGCGCCGCTGGCCCACGCGCCGGACAGCGCCACCTGCATCGCCTGGCCGCCACTGAGCCGGGAGGCGGGCTGCGCCGGATCAAGGTCGGTCGGCAACTGCATCGCCTGCCACTGCTGCTGCAGGCGTTCGCGCAGGTCCCAGTGGTCGCCCACGCAGGCGAAATCGGCTTCATCGATGCTGCCTGCTTCGATGCGCGCCAGTGCCGCCAGCTCGGCGCCGACGCCGGCCAGTTCACCCACCGTGCCACGTGGCGGATAGCCCGGCGTAGGCAACAGGAACACCTGGCCACTGCGGTGCACGCGGCCATCGTCGGGCGACAGCTGGCCGGCGAGCAGGCGCGCGAGCACGCTCTTGCCGGCGCCATTGGCGCCGACCAGCCCGGTGGCCACCGGTTCGAAGGAAAAGGACAGATCGGAAAACAACGGTCGGCCATCGGCCAACCGATACGACACGCGATCGAGCGTGAGGGAATGCGAAGTCATGCGACCTCCATGGATGCCTGGTTCTCCCCTGCGCGCAGGGGCGGGAAGAGTCGGGCCGTCTAGTGCGAAGACGGCGGCATCACTGGCGCATTGGTCGCGAGCCTCGGTGGGGAATGAGCGGGCAGTATAGCGCCGCGAGCTGAATGGTCGCGGCCGTGGCGCTGGGTCAAGGCACCGTATCCAGCCGCGCGCCGACAAATTCGATGAATACCCGCAGCTTCGGCAGCACGTGGCGGCCGGAGGGCCACAGCAGGTGGAAGATGCCGCAGGAATGCACGTGCTCTTCAAGCACGGTGACCAGCCGGCCATCGGCCAGTGCATCGCGCACCGAATGCACCGGCACGAACGCCAGGCCCCCGTCGCGCAGCGCCAGTGCCACCCGCGCTTCGATGGTGTTGGCGACCAGGTGCACCGGCAGATCCTGTGCCGTTTCGCCTTCGGGCCAGAGGATCGGCCATGGCTCGAGCTTGCCGGTGCTGGGGAAGCGGTAGTGCAGCAGGCGGTGCTGCAGCAGGTCGGCCGGCGTGCGTGGAACGCCATGCCGTTGCAGGTACGCCGGCGATGCAACCACGCGGCGTGGGAACACCCCGAGGCGGCGTGCGGTGAGGCGTGAATCGCTGGGCTCGCCAACGCGCAGCACGGCGTCGAAGCCTTCCTCGATGACATCGACCAGGCGATCGCAGAAATCCAGCTCCAGCCGGATGTCCGGGTAGGCCGCCATGAACTCGGCCATCAGCGGCAGGGTCAGGTCGCCCACCAGCGGCAGGCTGATGCGCAGGGTGCCGCTGGGGGTTGCATGTTGCTGGGCCAGTTCGGTGCGTGCGGCATCGCATTCGTCGAGGATGCGGCGGCAGCGTGCCAGGAACAGCTGGCCCTCGGCCGTGAGGGTGATGCTGCGCGTGCTGCGGTGGAACAGGCGCACGCCGAGTGCGTGTTCAAGCCGGGCCACGCACTTGCCGGCGGCCGAGGCGGAGATGCCCTGCACGCGGCCGGTGTCGACGAAGCTGCGGGTGTCCGCGGCGTGGACGAAGGTCTGCAGGTTGGCCAGGTTGTCGAGGACGGACATGGGGAAGGTCGCTGCGAAAGTGGGCAGGGTAGGGCGCGGCAGTCCGGCCCGCTGACGTGGCCCGCGCAACACTGCGGTGCGCGGGCCTGGAGGGTCGGTGCGGCCCAGTGGTTCCGGGCATCATGCCGATTGTGGACCTTGCGGTCCATGATGCACGGAGCCCCGCCCCGCTTTTTGCCGGCGCCGGAGCTGCCTACCGTGGCGGGCCTCTCCCCACGGATCACCCCGATGACACTCGCCCTTCCTGTTGATACCGCACCGGCACTGCCCGCGGTGAGCGCGCTGCTGCGGGCCGTGCATCCGCAGCGCCTGGTCGGTGCGGTGGTACTGGTGCGCGAGCACGGCGTGCTGCGCCACGCCAGCGCCAGTGGCCTGGCCGACCGTGAATCGAACACGCCGATGCGCCGCGACCACCTGTTCCGGCTGGCCTCGGTGAGCAAACCGCTGCTGACCACGGTGATCCTGCGCCTGGTAGCAGACGGGGTGCTGGACCTGGACGCGCCGGTGCAGCGCTGGTTGCCGGCGTTCCGCCCGGCACTGGCCGATGGCAGCCGCCCGCCGATCAGCCTGCGCCAGCTGCTCAGCCACAGCAGTGGGCTGGGCTACCGCTTCCTGGAAGCCGATGCCCAGGAGCCTTATGCGCAGGCGGGTGTGAGCGATGGCATGGACGCGAACCCGGTGACGCTGCAGCAGAACGTGCAGCGCATCGCGCAGGCGCCGCTGTTGTTCGCGCCGGGCAGCCAGTGGTTGTACTCGCTGGGCGTGGATGTGGCGGGCGCCGTGGCTGAAGCGGCCACCGGCGAAAGGTTGCAGGTGTTGTTCGACCGGCTGCTGGCGCAGCCGCTGGGCCTGCGCGACACCGCGTTCGCCACCGCCGAGGGTAGTCGTCTGGCCACGCCGTATGTCAGTGACCTGCCGCAGCCGCATCGGTTGCGGGAGGGCGAGGTGGTGCCTGCGTTCGAGGGCTCGGTGGGCATCGAATACAGCGTGGCGCGGGCGACCGATCCACACCGCTATCCGTCGGCAGGCGCGGGGCTGGTGGGCAGTGCCGATGAGGTGATGGCCGTGCTGGAAGCGTTGCGCGATGTGCGCGCCTCGCAGCTGCTGCCGGACAGCGTGGTTGCACAGATGGGAACCCCACAGGTCGGCGAGCTGGGACCGGTTGATCCGCCGGGTTGGGGATTCGGCCTCGGCTTTGCGGTCCTGCGTGATGCAGCGGCCAGCGGCACACCGCAGACCGCAGGGACATGGCGTTGGGGCGGTGCTTACGGCCACAGCTGGTTCGTGGACCCGGCGCGTGGCCTGAGCGTGGTCGCGCTGACCAACACGCTGTACGAAGGCATGCATGGCGCGTTTGTCGATGAACTGCGCGATGCGGTGTACGCCGATCTGGAGACGCTGCGATGAGCGGCCACGCAATTGATGCAGGGGCTCCGGCGGGTGAAGCAACGCGCTTGCCGTGGCGCGGGCTGCTGGCACTGGCCGGTGGTGGCTTCATCACCCTGCTGACCGAAACGCTGCCAGCGGGCGTGCTGCGGCCGATGGGCGAGAGCCTCGGCGTCAGCGACGCGGCCGCAGGGCAGCTGGTGAGCGTGTATGCACTGGGCTCGGTGCTGGCTGCGTTGCCGATGACTGCGCTGACCCAGCGCCTGCCACGTCGTCCGCTGCTGCTGGCGGCGATTGCCGGCTTCATGGTGGTCAACACCGTGACCGCGCTGAGCCACGACTACGTGCTGACCCTGGTGGCGCGCTTCCTGGCGGGTGTGGGCGCGGGCCTGCTGTGGTCGCTGGTGGCCGGCTATGCCGCGCGCATGGTGGTGCCGGAACTGCAGGGAAGGGCGATCGCGGTAGCGATGATCGGCTCGCCGCTGGCGCTGTCGCTGGGGGTGCCGGCCGGCACCTTGCTGGGCCAGCAGATCGGGTGGCGCTGGGCGTTCGCGTTGATGAGCGTGCTGGCGGTGCTGCTGCTCGGCTACGCCCGATGGGCGCTGCCCGCGTTGCCGGCGGCCGGTGCAGGCCGGCGCATGTCGCTGGGTTCGGTCTGGCGCATGCCCGGCATCCGCAGCACGCTGCTGGTGATGGTGCTGTACGTGCTGGCGCACAACGTGCTGTACACCTACATCGAGCCGTTGGCAGTGCAGGCCGGCGCCGGGGCGTGGCTGGACCGGCTGCTGCTGGCATTCGGCATCGCCGCGATCGTGGGTATCGCCATCGCCGGCTGGGGCGTGGACCGCCACCTGCGCGCGCTGGTGTGGGCCAGCGTGATCGGCTTCGTGATGGCGGTGGTTTCGCTGCTGCTGTGGCCAGGCCTGCCGGGCGTGCTGCTGTTGGTGACGATCCTGTGGGGCGTCGCGTTCGGTGCGGTACCCACCCTGTTCCAGACCGCCCTGGCGCGCCGCGCCGGTGCCGCCGCCGACCTGGCGCAGTCGATGCTGGTGACCGGCTGGAACCTGGCCATCGCCGCCGGCGGCGTCGGCGGCGGCCTGATGCTGCAGGCCAGCGGCGCCCAGCACCTGGCCTGGCTGCCGTTGCTGCTGCTGGTGGTGTGCGGCCTGTGGGTCTGGGCGCGGCCGAAGGCCTGGGCGTAGGCGTCGATCAAGGATGACGGGGTTGCCGGCCAGCGGCCGGCACTACCCCGGCCGAAGCTCAACAGCGCGCGCGAGCGCAGCGACCCGCTGTTGCTTTTCTCTTCTCTATTTACGTGGTGGAACGCCGCAGAGATCTGTACCGCCCGGCCAACCCACGAACAGCTTTATGCGACCCACCACGAGGGGCGGCGCCGTTCGCCGGCTACTCCCCCGCCTGCTCGCGCTCGAACGGCACGCTGCGCGGATTCTGCATGTGCTCCCGCGCCGCGCCGTACTGCTGCTGGCGCTTGCGGTGGAAGGCGATGAACTCATCGCGCGGCAACGGCCGCGAGAACAGCCAGCCCTGGCCGAACTGCACGTGCTGGCTGTGCAGGTAGGCCAGCTGCGCTTCGGTTTCCACGCCTTCGGCCACCACCCACAGGCCCAGCTCGCGGGCCATGCCGATGATGTGCGGCGTGACCGGGCTGGTCGCGCTTTCGGTGCCGATCGCATCGACGAAGGACTTGTCGATCTTCAGTGCATCCAGTGGCAGCTGCTGCAGGTACTGCAGGCTGGAATAGCCGACGCCGAAATCRTCRATGGCCACGCTGTGGCCCGCGCGYCGMGCCGCGGCCAGCATGGTGCGGGCACGGTCGATRTCGAGGAAGCCATGTTCGGTGGCCTCCAGCCAGATCTGCTGCGGCAGGATGCCGCTGCCGGCCATGCGCTGCGAGATCACCTTCAGCGCACGTCCGCTGCTGATGTCCTCGGCCGCCAGGTTGATCGCGATGTGTGCACTGCGATCCTCGGCCAGCAGCTCACGCATGTCGGCAACCACGTTCTCGATCACCAGGTCGGTGATGGCGGCGATCATCCCGGCTTCTTCGGCCAAGGGAATGAACAGGTCCGGACGCACCTGCGTGCCGTCGGGGCGCTGCCAGCGCACCAGCGCTTCGGCGCCGACGCAGATGCCGGTGTCCAGTTCGATGATGGGCTGGTAGTGCAGGTAGAGTTCGCGGCGGCGGATGGCGATGCCCAGTTCGCCGCGCATCGACAGCCGTCGTCGCGACAGCCAGATCACCAGGCCGGCACCGGCGGCGGCCATCAGCAGGCCCAAGGGCACGAACAGCCACGCCTGCTGCCGGAACGTGGCCGCCAGCGCGGTGCGCGGCGCCGTGGCGATCGCCAGCCATTCACCGCTGCGCGCGCTGGCATACAGGGTGTCGCGGTCCAGGCCTTCGCCGGGCTCACGCAGCAGGCGCTGCAGCAGGGCCGGGTCCATGCCATCCTGCTGGGTCAGCAGCCGTCCATCCGGACTTGCCAGGGCCAGCCGCACGTCCGGATCGACGATGACGTCGACGAAGCGCCGAGGGTCGACCAGCACGTCGTAGGCCCCGTACATCATGGACAGCATCGGCCGCCGGCCAGCCGCCTCGGGGCGCACGTTGACGGTGATGCCGGCACCATCGCTGGTGACGTGGTCCGGCGTGGGCTGGTCCACATCCTGCTGGAACGGCCCCCACGACGTGCAGCGCAGCTTGCCGCCCTCGAAGTAGCCCATCTGGTCCGACGACGGCGTGGTCATCACCAGGGTCTGCATGCGCTGGATGTGTTCGGCCCCGCAGGGCGGCAGCACGGTGGCCTCGGCCGACTTCAATGCCGCCAGCGCTTCCTGATAGGACACTTCGGTACGGCGCAGGCTGCGCTCGGCGATGGCATGCAGCCGCTGCTGTTCGACACTTACGGCACGGTCCCAGGTGGCATAGACCATGACCGCGATCGGCACTGCAGCGGCCAGCACGGCCAGGACGGTGCCGCCGATGATGACCCGCAGTCGGCTCATGACCGGGGCTCCAGAGAGGTGTGCAGGGCTGGGCACATGGGCGGGGCCGGTCCTTGGGCGATGGCGGTATATGAACACGGCGCAGGGCTGGGCGGAATGGGACAAAGGCGGTAACGGGTCACATTGTGGTGAAAATGACACTTGCTGACGGCCCTGGGCCGTCCGGCGCTGGCGTTGTGGCAGCGGGAGGACTAACGTCGAACGCTTCACCCGCCCCTTCCCGCGCCCATGACCGAGCCCGCCACGCCCCCCGAGCACCTGCGCCGCAGCCTGTCCAACCGCCACCTGCAACTGATCGCCATCGGCGGTGCCATCGGCACCGGCCTGTTCATGGGTTCGGGCAAGACCATCAGCCTGGCCGGCCCGTCCATCGTGTTCGTCTACCTGATCATCGGCGCGATGCTGTTCTTCGTGATGCGGGCGATGGGCGAGTTGCTGCTGTCCAACCTGCAGTACAAATCCTTCATCGATTTCTCCACCGATCTGCTTGGCCCATGGGCCGGGTTCTTCTGCGGGTGGACGTACTGGTTCTGCTGGATCGTCACCGCCATCGCCGACGTGATCGCCATCGCCGCCTATGCGCAGTTCTGGTTCCCGGGACTGGAAGCGTGGAAACCGGCGCTGGCCTGCGTGATGCTGCTGCTGTCGTTGAACCTGGTGACGGTGAAGCTGTTCGGYGAAATGGAGTTCTGGTTCGCSMTGATCAAGRTCGTGGCGATCTGCGCGCTGATCATCACCGGTGCTGGACTGGTGGCGTGGGGCTTCACTTCGCCCAGCGGCCACACCGCATCGCTGTCGAACCTGTGGAATGACGGCGGCATGTTCCCGATGGGCCTGGTGGGTTTCTTCGCCGGTTTCCAGATCGCGGTGTTCGCCTTCGTCGGCATCGAGCTGGTGGGCACCACCGCTGCGGAAACGGCTGACCCGGAGCGCAACCTGCCCAAGGCGATCAACTCGATCCCCGTGCGCATCATCATCTTCTACGTGCTGGCGCTGATCGCGATCATGGCGGTGACCCCATGGCGCCAGGTGGTGCCGGACAAGAGCCCGTTCGTGCAGCTGTTCGTGCTGGCCGGCATTCCCGCCGCCGCCAGTCTGATCAACTTCGTGGTGCTGACCTCGGCCACGTCCTCGGCCAACAGCGGCATCTTCTCCACCAGCCGCATGCTGTATGGCCTGGCCGAGGAAGGCCACGCGCCACGTGGCCTGTCCAAGCTCTCGCGCGCTGCAGTGCCGGCACGGGGCCTGCTGTTTTCCTGCCTGTGCCTGCTGGGCGGCACCCTGCTGATCTACCTGATCCCCAACCTGGTGACCGCCTTCACCCTGGTGACGACCCTGGCGACGGTGTTGTTCATCTTCGTGTGGTCGCTGATCCTGGTGGCCTACATGGTCTACCGCCGCCGCTACCCCGAGCGCCACGCGGCCTCGATCTTCAAGATGCCCGGCGGCGTGGCGATGTGCTGGGCCTGCCTGCTGTTCTTCGCCGCCGTGCTGGTACTGCTGAGCCTGCAGGCCGACACCCGCCAGGCGCTGATCGCCAGCCCAGCGTGGTTCGTGCTGCTGGGCGCCGGTTATTGGCTGCGGCGGAAGATGGCGAGATAGTCAGCAAGACCCTCGCCAACAGATCCAACGGCCCCGGTGAGCCCCATCCACGCATGGCGTGGATCTACGTGTCGACCAAGGTCGACACCCACCAACAGCCGCATGGTCGACATCCTTCAGCCGCCGCGGGAGATGGCGCAGTAGTCAGCAAGACCCTCGCCAACAGATCGAGCGGCCTCGGCGAGTCCCAACCACGCATGGCGTGGATCTACACGTGTCGACCAAGGTCGACACCCACCAACAGCCGCGTGGCCGACATCCTCCAGCAACCGCGGGAGATGGCGCAGTAGTCAGCAAGACCCTCGCCAACAGATCCAACGGCCTCGGCGAGTCCCATCCACGCATGGCGTGGATCTACGTGTCGACCAAGGTCGACACCCACCAACAGCCGCATGGTCGACATCCTTCAGCCGCCGCGGGAGATGGCGCAGTAGTCAGCAAGACCCTCGCCAACAGATCGAGCGGCCTCGGCGAGTCCCA
>NZ_JBFTNR010000089.1:0-8450 GCF_056665995.1 Stenotrophomonas sp. 05L44_2 | reverse complement strand
GCCCATGCCAGCGCGATCTGCGCCGGGCTGGCCTGATGACGGCCGGCGATGGCCTGGATCACTGGGTCCTTGATCACCTCGCCGTAGGCCAGGCTCATGTAGGCAGTGACGCGGATCCCGTTGTCCTGCAGGAACTTCACCAGCAGGCGGTTCTGCAGGTAAGGGTGGATCTCGATCTGGTTGGTGGCGATGGCATCGGCGCCGAGGATCTCGATCGCCTTGCGGGTCTGGGCGATGGTGAAGTTGGAGATACCGATCTCCCGGGTCAGCCCCTGTGCCTTGGCGGCGGCCAGGGCAGGCAGGTATTCCTCCATCGGCGTATCGACCTTGTCGTTCGGTGACGGCCAGTGGATCAACGCCAGGTCGACATGGTCGGTGCGCAGCTTTTCCAGGCTGGTGCGCAGGCTGGCCAGCAGCGCATCGCGCTTGAACTCGGTGATCCACACCTTGGTGGTCAGGTAGATCTCGTCACGCGGTACGCCGGACTCGGCGATGGCCTGGCCGACCTCGGCTTCGTTGCCGTAGATCTGCGCGGTGTCGATGGCGCGGTAGCCGACGTCCAGCGCGTTGCGCACCGAGTCGATCACGGTCTGGTCTTTCAGGCGGAAGGTGCCGAGGCCGAAAGCGGGGACAGTCATGGAGAACTCCAAAGCGGGGGAAGGAGGTGATCGCAAAGGGTAGGGCAGGGGCCGTGTGCATGCCGGCAACGGTGCATTGCATGCATCAGTGCGCGCTCACCGCGATCCCCTCGGCGCGATCGTCGATGCCGTCGCGACGGTCCAGGCGGCCGCTGAGCGCCGTCAGTGCGAACGCACCGACCACCACCAGCGCACCCAGCCACGGCGTATGCATCAGGCCGATGTGCTCGACCACCAGGCCGCCCAGCGACGCACCCAGCGCGATGCCGATGTTGAAGGCGGCGATGTTCAGGCCCGAAGCCACATCGGTCGCCTGCGGTGCGTAGCGCTGTGCCTGCTTGACCACGTACACCTGCAGGCCGGGCACGTTGCCGAACGCCACCGCGCCCAGTGCCAGCACGGTCAGCAGCATCAGCCAGGTGTTGTGGGCGGTGAAGGTCATGACCAGCAGCACGATGGCCAGCAGCGCGAAGATGCGCTTCAGCGCGGGAATCGGGCCCATGCGGTCGGCCATGCGGCCGCCCCACAGGTTGCCGATCGCCACCGACACGCCATACACCAGCAGCACCAGGCTGACCGCGTTGGCCGAGAAGCCGGTGACGTCCTGCAGGATCGGCGCCAGGTAGGTGAAGGACAGGAAGGTGCCGCCGTAGCCAAGCGCGGTGATGGCATACACCATCAGCAGGCGCGGCTGCGCCAGCACGCCCAGCTGCTGGCGGAAGGTGGCCGGCGCGCTCTGTGCCAGGCCGCGCGGCACGAACAGCAGGCTGCCCAGCAGCGCGATCACGCCCAGGCCGGCCACGGCCAGGAACGTGGCGCGCCAGCCCAGGTGCTGACCGATGAAGGTGCCCAGCGGCACGCCGGTCACCAGCGCCACGGTCAGGCCGGTGAACATGATGGCGATCGCGCTGGCGGCCTTCTCTTTCGGCACCACGGCGGTGGCGATGATCGAGCCGATGGAGAAGAACACGCCGTGGGCCAGGCCGGTGAGGATGCGGGCGACGATCAGCGAGGTGTAGCCCGGTGCCATCCATGCGATGACGTTGCCGAGGGTGAACAGCACCATCAGCGCCACCAGCAGGGTCTTGCGCGGCACGCGGCCGGTGAGCGCGGTCAACACCGGCGCGCCGACGGCCACGCCCAGGGCATACAGGGAGACCAGCAGGCCGGCCGAGGGCAGGCTGACCTGCAGGTCGGCGGCGATGGTCGGGATCAGGCCGACGATGACGAATTCGGTGGTGCCGATGGCAAAGGCACCGAGGGTCAGCGCCAGCAGGGCGAGCGGAATGCCACGGATCATGACAGTGTCCAGAGGGAAGGAAGGCGCGCAGTGTGCGCGGCCGACCTTTGCCGAAAAACCGGTCTTCACGCCAATCACTCTTGCCGCGTGGTCAATAATGGCGCCATGAAAACCACCCTCGACGAAATGCAGGCCTTCCTGGCGGTGATCGACAGCGGTTCGATCAGCGCGGCTGCCGAGCAGCTGGGGCAGACACCTTCGGGCGTGAGCCGCGCGCTGGGCCGTCTGGAGGACAAGCTGGGCACGACCCTGCTGACCCGCACCACCCGCCGCCTGCACCTGACCGCCGAGGGCGAGGCCTACCTGCGCCATGCGCGGGCGATCATCGATGCGGTGGAATCGGCCGAGGAACAGATGGCGGCGCGSCGSSAGCRTCCGGCWGGSCGGYTGCGGGTGGATGCAGCSAYGCCGTTCRTGCTGCACGTGATCGYGCCGCTGGTCGCTGGTTACCGCGCGCGCTATCCGGACGTGCAGCTGGAGTTGAACAGTTCCGAGCGCTACATCGACCTGCTGGAACGGCGCACCGATCTGGCGATCCGTATCGGCCCGCTGGCCGATTCCACCCTGCATGCGCGGCCGCTGGGGCGCTGCCGGCTGCAGGTGCTGGCCAGCCCGGCCTATCTGGCCACGCACGGCGAGCCGGCCAGCGTGGTGGCATTGGGTCAGCACACGCTGCTGGGGTTCAACGAGCCGGAGTCATTGAACCGTTGGCCGCTGCCGGGCGATGCCGAGGGGCAGCTGCTGGTGCGCCCGGACATCGCGGTGTCCAGCGGCGAGACCCTGCGCACGCTGGCGGTGGAGGGCGTGGGCATCACCTGCCTGTCCGACTTCGTGACCGAACGCGACCGCGCGGCCGGCACCCTGGTGCCGGTGCTGGCCGCGCAGACGCTGGATGTGTACCAGCCGATCCATGCGGTGTACTACCGCAACACGGCCGTATCGGCACGGATCAGCTCGTTCCTGGATTACCTGGGCGAGGCGATGGCCGCCTCGGATTACCTGCGCTGATGGAGTGTCCGGGTTGCCGGCCAGCGGCCGGCATTACCGGGAATCGCACGCATGGTAGTGCCGGCCGCTGGCCGGCAACCCCCACACTGCCCGGTGGATCCGTCAGGCCGCGCGCGCCAGCGCACCCTTGCTCGCCGTCGCGGTTCCCAGATCAAACACATCCACCGCTTCGATCAGGCGATCCGCCTGCTGTTCCAGGCTGCGTGCCGCGGCGCTCGCTTCTTCCACCAGCGCGGCATTCTGCTGGGTGGTGCCATCCATCTGGATGATGGTCTGGCTGACCTGCTCGATGCCGGCCGACTGCTCCTGCGACGCAGCGGAGATCTCGGCCATGATGTCGGTCACGCGCTGCACCGACGCGACGATCTCGGCCATGGTGTCGCCGGCCTGGCGCACACGCTGCGCACCGTGGCCAACCTGTTCCACCGACGCCTCGATCAGCGATTTGATTTCCTTGGCCGCCGCCGCCGACCGCTGTGCCAGCGTACGCACTTCACTGGCGACCACCGCGAATCCACGGCCCTGCTCGCCGGCACGCGCCGCTTCCACCGCTGCATTCAGCGCCAGGATGTTGGTCTGGAACGCGATGCCKTCRATGACGCTGAYGATGTCGGCGATCTGCCGCGACGAGCCTTCGATCGCATCCATCGTCGCCACGACCTGGCCGACCACTTCACCGCCGTGCGAGGCCACGCTGTGCGCACCGATCGCCAGCTGGTTGGCCTGCCGCGCATGCTCGGCGTTCTGGCGCACGGTGGAGGTCAGTTCCTCCATCGACGCGGCGGTTTCTTCCAGGTTCGCCGCCTGCTGTTCGGTGCGGCGCGACAGGTCGTTGTTGCCGGCGGAAATTTCCGCAGCGGCGGTGTGGATGCTGCCGGAGGCGTGCTTGATGTCGCTGACGATCGTCGCCAGCTGTGCGGCGGTGGCGTTGGCATCCCCCGCAATGCGGGCGAACACGCCCTGGAAGTCGCCGTCCATACGCGCACCCAGTCGACCATCGGCAATGGCACGCAGCATGGCCGAGACCTCGCCCAGGTTCTGTTCGGTGGTCTGCATCAATCGGTTCAGGCCATCGACCATCGCGCGGAAATCATGCTCGAAGCGCGCACTGTCGCCGCGTTGGCTGAAATCGCCTGCTGCCGCAGCTTCGGCCAGGCGGCGGATTTCGCCGTTGATCGCGCCCAGGTTGGATTTCACCGCATCCAGCGCCTGGGTGATCACGGCCTTCTCGCCGGGCAGGCGTTCCATGTCCAGGCTGAGATCGCCCACTGCATAGCGGCCCATGATCGTGATCGCGCGCATCTTCACCTGGATGTGCGCATCGACCAGGGTGTTGGTGTCGGCCACCATCGTGCCGTAGGCGCCGGGGAAGGCGCTGCTGTCCATGCGGTGGCTGATCGTGCCGGCGTCGTGTGCCCTTGCCATCGCGGTCTGCGCATCAAGCACGCCACGCAGGGTGCTCTGCACGGCCTGCATCGCCTGTGCCAGGCGACCGATCTCGTCGCGGCTGCGCACCTGCACCACGTGGTCGAGGTCACCGGCGGCAACCGCACGCGCGGCCGCTTCCACCGCCAGCACCGGCTGCACCACGGCGCGCCGCAGCCACCAGCCAAGGGCGATCAGCAGCAGCACGGCGGCGCCGATGGTCAGCGCGGCGCACACCACCAGCACCTGTCGGGAATCCTGCGAACGCGCGGTCACTGCAGCCTCGGCTACCTCGGTGGCACGCATGCTCAGGGCATCCAGCGCACTGGCCACCGGACGGTCCTTGCCGCGCACCAGGGAATCGCCGACCGCCGGGTCGTAGCTGGCGTCAGCGAAGGCCTGCAGTGCGGCGTGGTAGTCCTGCTGCAACTGTGCGTGCAGGCCGGAAAACGCCTGCGCCAGTTCGCGCGTGCGCGCATCGGGGCTGGCGGCCAGGCCCGTGGCCAGTTCGGCAACGACGCGGCCTTCGTTGTCGAAGGCCTGCAGGTGATGCTGGCGCAGCGCGTCATCGTGGCCGCGCAGCAGCACGTTCTTCCACTCCTGTACCTGCCCGCGGAATTCGCGTTGCAGGCGCTCGGCGTCACGGCTGTGGGCAACCTCCGGCGGTACGTCGGTGGACAGCTTCAACCAGGCCGACGCCAGGCCCGCCAGGGCGCATACCAGGACAACAGCCAGACCAACAGAAACGGCACCGAGCAGCTTCGACTGCAGCCGCGGCGCATGGGAAGAGGCTTTCATGGGACGAGATCTCGGAAGGGGTGCGATGCGGTATCGACCGTCCTTTAGCGCTCTGAAGTGCGATGCGTGTCACATTCCCGTTCTGTTTAGTGATGTGAAGAATGTGTTTCATTGGACAAATGTGTCCATATGGAACGAAAGAAGACCCTCGACAGGTGGTTTAAATGTAACTATTGTTGTT
This sequence comes from Stenotrophomonas sp. 05L44_2, assembly GCF_056665995.1. Lineage (NCBI taxonomy): Bacteria > Pseudomonadati > Pseudomonadota > Gammaproteobacteria > Lysobacterales > Lysobacteraceae > Stenotrophomonas > Stenotrophomonas sp. 05L44_2. The sequence continues at coordinate 3,100 of NZ_JBFTNR010000089.1, read as the reverse complement.
ACATGAAATCCGCGAATCCGCTTTCCGACGCCCTGCACGTGATGGCCCATCTGGTCGGCCAGCACGGGCCGCGAACCTCCGAACAGCTGGCGACCTGCCTGCCGACCCATCCGGTGGTGATCCGCCGCCTGCTGGCGCAGATGCACAAGGCCGGCCTGGTACGCAGCACGCGCGGCCACGGTGGCGGCAGCCAGCTCGCCCGCGATGCGGCGACGATCACCCTGTACGACGTCTACCAGGCCATCGGCGCGCCGCCGATGGTCCAGGTCGGTACCCGCGAAGGCAGGGGCGGCTGCCCGATCCAGCAGCTGGTCAACCAGGCCCTGCTGGAGAGTGCCCGCGAAGCGCAGCGCCTGCTCGAGCAGCGGCTGCAGGCAACCACCCTCGACCAGCTTGGCGCCGACTTCGCCCGCCATCTTGCCCATCACCGTTCCCTGGAAGGTCACCATGAATCCTGATGTCCTCATCGTCGGCGGCAGCTACGCCGGCATCGCCGCCGCACTGATCCTGGCGCGTGCGCGCCGGCCGGTCACCATCATCGATGCGGGTTCGCCGCGAAACCGTTTCGCCAGCCATTCGCACGGCGTGCTGGGCCTGGACGGCATCAGTGGCGCCGAGTTGTTGAAGAACGCGCGCCAGCAACTGCTGGACTACCCGACCGTGCGTTGGCTGAATGCCGAAGCGGTGCAGGCCACGCTCCGCACCGAAGGTGTGGAGGTGCGTACGGCCGACGGCCAGGTACTGACCGCGCGCAAGCTGCTGCTGGCCACCGGTATCGCCGACCAGCTGCCCGATCTGCCCGGCCTGGCCGAGCGCTGGGGCAGCACCGTGCTGCACTGCCCGTACTGCCATGGTTATGAAGTGGGTGGCGGTTCGATCGGCCTGCTCGGCGGCCATCCGATGTCGGCCGGCAAGGCGCCGCTGTTCGCCGACTGGGGCAACGTCACCTTCTTCAGCCAGGGCCTGCCGATCAGCGACGAGGAGCTGGCCGCCATGCAGCAACGCGGCGTGCAGGTGGAAACCACGCCGGTGGTAGGTGTGCACGGCGAGCAGCCGACGTGGCTGGAAGTGGAACTTGCTGACGGTCGCCGTGTCGCCCAGCGTGCGCTGTTCGTGCCGGCCATGCAGCAGATGGCCACGCCGCTGGTGCAGCAGCTGGGTTGCGCGCTGGTGGAGAGTCCGCTGGGCGTGCTGGCCGAGGTGGACATGATGAAACAGACCTCGGTGCCGAACGTGTACGCCGCCGGTGATGCGACCACGGTCGGCAACATCACCCTGGCCATGGCAGAAGGCGTGCGCGCGGGCATCGGCATGCACCATGCGCTGGTGGCCGAGGACAGCCTGCCGCGCTGAGGCAATGCATCCACGCATGGCGCGGATCCGTTGAAGGGTGCCGACGTTGGCCGGCACCCTCCGCCTTCAACCTTCCACGCTGGCCGCATCCAGCTGTGCCACGTCATGCACGCTCAACGCCACGTTCGCCGCCGCCAGCAGGTCGTGCAGCTGCTCCACGCTGGTGGCACTGACGATCGGTGCGGTGATCGACGGCCGTGCGATCTGCCATGCCAGCGCGATCTGCGCGGCAGTGGCGTTGTGCTTGCTGGCCACGTCATCCAGTGCCTGCAGAATGCGCAGGCCGCGCGGGTTCAGGTAGCGCTTGACCACGGTGGCGCCGCGCGCGGAACTCTTGCCGGCGTCGTCCGGCGTGCGGTACTTGCCACTGAGGAAGCCGCTGGCCAGTGCGTAGTAGTTGATCACGCCGATCTGCTCGCGCTGCACCAGCGGTTCCAGCTCCTTCTCGTAGCCGGCGCGGTCGTACAGGTTGTACTCCGGCTGCAGGGTTTCATAGCGCGGCAGCCCGTAGTCGGTGGAGACCTTCAAGGCATCGGCAAGACGCGTGGCGCTGTAGTTGGACGCGCCGATCGCGCGCACCTTGCCCGCCTCGATCAGGCGACCGAACGCGGCCAGGGTCGCTTCCAGCGGCGTGGATTCATCGTCCTCGTGAGCCTGGTACAGATCGATCACCTCGGTCTGCAGGCGACGCAGCGAATCCTCCACCGCCGCATTGATGTTGTCCGGGGTGAGGCCGGGGCGCTCGGCCCATTTGGCCACCTTGGTCGCCAGCACCACCTTGTCGCGCTTGCCGCTGCGCGCGAACCACTTGCCCAGCAGCGTCTCCGACTCGCCACCCTGGTTGCCCGGCACCCACGCCGAGTACACGTCGGCGGTGTCGACCAGGTTGAAGCCGGCATCGACGAAGGCATCCAGCAGGGCGAAGCTGGCCTTCTCATCAGCGCTCCAGCCGAACACGTTGCCACCGAAGGCGAGCGGAGCTACATGCAGGCCTGAACGGCCCAGTTCGCGGTTTGCCGTCATGGGCACGGACTCCTTGGGGGAAGTCCTTCAGGATAGAACGCGATGTATGACCGCGCTGCGGCGCTGACCACAAAACTGTGTTCCGCACCGCGCACGCGGCTAACGTTTTGTGAACACCTGTGGCGCGGCGGCTGCTAGTCTCGCCGCATCTTCCGCTGGAGTCGCCCCGATGATTGCTGCCTCATCCCTGCGTGGTTGCCGCCTGCTGCTTGCTTCGGCCCTGCTGGTTGCCGTTCCCGCATTCGCCGCGCCGGCCACGGTCGCACCGGCAAAGATCCAGGTGTCGCCCGCGATCGATGCCGCGGTGAAGGCCTCGACCCGCGACCCCGCCAACGTCAAGCGCGACGGTTTCCGTCATCCTGCCCAGACCTTGGGCTTCTTTGGCGTCGCGCCGGAAAAGACCGTCATCGAGATCACCCCGGGCAATGGCTGGTACTCGGAGATCCTGGCGCCGCTGCTGCGCGACAAGGGTCATTACATCGCTGCGGTGGTCGATCCGCAGGCCGTGGCTGAAGGTCGCGGCCGCGACTACCAGCAGCGCAGCCGCGACAGCCTGGAAAAGAAGTACGCCGCCGCACCGGCACAGTTCGACAAAACCGCAGTGGTTGCCTACGACCCGGCCAAGCCGGTGTTCGGTGCAGCCAACTCGGCCGATGTGGTGCTGACCTTCCGCAACGTGCACAACTGGCGCAAGGCCGGCCAGGCGCAGGGCATGTTCCAGGGC